>JANODP010000418.1:0-4105 GCA_031412755.1 Schlesneria sp.
GTGACGCCCGCGTCCTTGAGGGCCTTCGCCTGCTGGGCCTTCGAGACTTCCGGGTTCGGTGTAGCATCGCCGGGAACTTCGTTGCGGATCCACCGGATGGCGGCTTCGGTCGAATCGAGGAACCGCTTGTCGGTCCAGGTCGATTCGTTGTGACCGAGGTTGTTGAAGAAAATTTTGCCGTCGCCCCACGAGCGGCACCACGCGACGGGGACGTGCTCGGCATGCAGCACTTCGACTTCCTTGTCCCCTTCCTTCTTCTTCGACTTCTGGCCCTTGGTCGGACACTTTTCAATGTTGAGGCTCATCAGAACGTGAACGTTTTCGGGGACCCAGTGGTCGTACCAGTAGATCTCGTCCTTGATCTGGAACTCGTCGCCGAACGGCTTCATCGCCGGATGCTTCGTGTCGTGGACGCTGATCGTGACCAGTTCGCCCGCGTTCCACGGATGGCCCTTGAACGTTCCGCCCGCCAGGTCCCAGTACCACTTGTGAGCCGGATTGTTCGTGCGAAACGTGTCGGCCGCCGAGTGGAAGCCGATCCAGCCGTGCCCCTTCTGCTTGAGCCAGTCGTTCATGAAGTAGTCGCGGTCGGCATCTTTGATGTCCAATTCGCCGGTCGTGTAGAACATCACGATGTCGTACTTCTTGAGGTTCTCTTTCGTGAAGTCGGCGGCGGCATCCTGGGTGCAATCGACCTCAAACAGCCCCGACTGCTGGCCGAGCTGCTTCATGGCGACCTCTGACGCCGCGAGATCTTTCTTGGGACCGTCCTTGGTGTCGCGATTGACCGAACCGTGCTTGAAGCCCTTGCTCTGCGTCAGATAGAGCACACGGGACTTGTCGGCCGACGAGGCGACATCAGACAGCAACAAACAGCCGACAACGGCGGCCACCAACAGACGAGGCAGTTTCACGGTGAGAGACTCCAGGGTGAAAGGGAAGCGGGACGAACCAACCGGGCCGGATGATACCGGCCACCGATGAAGGTTTCACGCAGCGGGAGCTTGAAGTCCGGACATCAACCGCTCGACCCAAACCAAACCGACCAAGTGGGGACAAGGGTTATTCTTTTTTCTTGTCGGGCTTGGCTTTCTTCGTCGCCACCGTCGCCTTCTTCGTGGCGGGGGCTTTCAAATTTTCGGCTTCGATCAACTCCTTGCGGATGAGCGTGACCTGAGTCGCGGCACCGGTCGCCTTGTCGAGCCAGACGTTAACCCTCGGCCGATCTCCGGCCAGGTGGACAGCCCGTCCGAGTTCGACGCGGGCGATCGCCTCATCGCCCCCCTTCAAAGCAACCTTGAATTTCGCGCCGGCCACCTTTTGCGCAGCGAGCGCCTTGTTGTTGATCGTCGCATAGACGGAGGTCATCCCTTCGAGTGTGACCTGAACAACGAGCGGCTTTGTGCTGACAACGTACCCGGCGATCTCCAGCGTGGCATCCTCGTGTAGCTCGCGGGTGGCCACACCTCCGGGAGCGGCCGTTCGACCCGGCGCTCCGGATCGCGCGGGAAAAGCAGACGTGTAACTGCCAATCAATTTTCCCTTCGACTGAATGCTCCCCTCCATGTAGGAGTCCACCGGCTTGTCGCCGAGTTCCAGGCGAAGTTCCGTCGCGTCGATCTCGTAGAAGTTGCTCCAGTCCAGCTTGCCTCGAAAAACGACCAGTCCGCCTTTGGGAAGGGCATCCAGGGTGCAGCGGGCTTCCACAGAGATCAACGTGGCCCTCACTCCGGGTGATCCCGTCGGATTGCTGACGATGGTCCGTTCCTGTCCTTTCACATCAACCACCAACGTGCGGGGATCAGAGATCCGAACGAGTTCTCCACGAATGTCTTGAGCAATGGCAGCGCCGCTCACGGCGGCAGCCACACCAGTCGCGAGGGCAACTCGACACAGGAGACCGATGGCGTACAAATGCGGCTTGTTCATGGGACACCTTCTGTAGCAAGCGGGCGGGCAACTTACGATTCGACCGCCACCTTGACGACGACCTTCACCACCTCGCCGGGGGTGGGAGGTGTTCCGGTGGCGAGGCTCGGGGCGTGGATGTCGTCGGGGTAGAAAATCATGAACGTGCCGGCTGGAGCGTCGTAGGTGGCGAGGCCCGGTTCGTAGAACATCACGTCCTTGTGTTCGTTGTAGGGCGTGGTGACGGCCAGACCGCTCGACATCGGCTCCCAACCGAATCGCTCGTGCCCGCCCGCGACGAACTGCACGTCGATGTATTTCCGATGCGACTCCCACACGGCCCGGTCGGCCAGCTTGGTCTGGTAGCGATTGACGATGCTCACCAGTTTCTTGCCGTCGAGTTCGTACTGGCCGTTCTCGACGTGCGTGAAGTCGGTGCTGCCCAGATACTCGATCGCCTTCACGATCCCGGCGGGTAGGTGAGCATACTTCGCGTAGTTCTCGATTTTATCGACGATCATCTTTTTTGAGTCCGTTCAAGGAGGTGACGGCATTCCTGCTGTGAGGCGAGTCGCTCAACGACCCGTCTTTGTCTTCGCTGGTGCGGCGGCTTCCGGAGAAGCGGGGCGTTCCGGCGGCTCGGGGACGATGCTGCGCGGGGTCGAAGGTGCCGGGTTCAAACCGGGCGAAAACTCGTCCAATGGAGTCGGGCTGGATGAGGCAGCACCTGGGCGAGTTCGAGTCCGGGGAACCTCAAAGGGTTCGGACGACCGATCGGGAACGAGAGCCTTCGCTTCGCGGAGATCGCGCAGCAGTTGTCGAATTTCGTCGTGAACAGCGTGAGTCTGCCGAGCGACAATCGCTCTCGCTTTGACTGAGACTGCAAATGTTCCAGATTCTCTCGGTGCAGCGGATACACCACACCCACCAACCGGAAAAGACAGCGTCTTGATTGAGACATTGCCGGGTGTCACTTCCTTCTCTTTCGGACGAAGGCCGAGTCCGCTCACGATCACTTCCACCAACTCGTGCGCTTCCTCGCGCGAATCAAACAGGTCACCAACCGGATACGTGCGAGTCACGAGCAACTTGCTGGCGGCCTCGTGAGTCGTGATTTTCAGCACTTCATCCTCGACGACGTAGGTCACCAGCAGCGGTTCCAACAGCAACCGCAACGCACTTCGCAAACTGATTCCCGAGATGCTCAGTGTCACAAGCTGATCCGTGGCGATGCCCTCCGAGGCCAGCGACTCCTTGTCGAGCCAGATGTTGATGTCGTGCAGTTCCTTGAGGTAGATGAGTGCATCCGAGAGCGGGATGTCAAGGTGGTCAACCTCAGTCGGCTGGGCGAGCACGCCGTAGATTCTCTCCGCGTTGGCCGACGGGCGCGGCAGGAACTCGGGCGCGACCACTGGCGGTGGCGCAGGCGGTTGAACGGACGCGGGCGGCGGGCTGGCGGCCGGATTCTCCTGAGCCGTTACGAAGCTCCCGGCCATCCGTGCCAGCAACAGGCCGCAGCCAATCATTCCGATCAGCAACCACGACCACGAAGGACGACGATTTGACGGACTGTTCATTGGAAATCTCCTCGACATGAAGCGGCGAAAGCCTGAGTCGGACGGGCGGAACACGCCGGGCAGGCTACGTGGCTCGGGGGGGGCTGTCAACGTGTGGCGGTTGGTCCACGTGTCCGCACAACCGATCCAACTTCGCCGGTTTGTCGGGGCCTCGCGAGGACTTCTCGTCGCGCGCGGCGTGCAACTGGGGGAATCGACTTTTATACTGTGCTCCCCACGGATGGCGGTCGTTTGTGCCTCACCCCCCCGCTCGCCCCACATCGAGACTGCGCCGCGCAATGTCTGCTCCCCGTCTGAATCTGCTCGGCGGCTGGTCCTCGACCGGCGGGACGCTGGCGCTGGATGCCGCCGCCATCGCCGAGTCGATCCACGACATCGCCGCGCCGCTCATGATCGTGAGGACCACGCAGGGCCTCGCGCTGGGACGAGGCGGCTCGGGCCTGTTCGGGCCGTCGCCAGACGACTCGCATCCCTACCCGATTGTCGGCGTCGTCCCGCCCGCGCGCATTGAGCAACTCGGCGACGCGAGCTTCTGCGCCGACCACGGCCTCCGCTATGCCTACGTCTCCGGCGCGATGGCCGCCGGGATCGGATCGGTCGAGATCGTCGAAGAGATGGCC
>JANODP010000419.1:0-18987 GCA_031412755.1 Schlesneria sp.
GCTCAACAACACGTGGGGCAACTCCAAAACTACTCCGCCACCGAGTTCATCTCGGTGGTTCAACGGCTTTTGCACTACTCGCGTCACTCGATAATTCAAGTAGTGCAAAAGCCGTCGAGCCACCGGGACAAGCCCGGTGGCGGGGAAATCATGTCTTGTCACGCGCTATTCGGCGACATCGAGTTCACAGAACCGTCTCGATCGTCTCGCGCAGAACGCCGCCTGATTTCTGCAGGGCCATCTTTTCCTTGGGCCAGAGATCGACTTCGATCACGCCGAGGACGCCCTTGCGGCCGACGACCGTCGGGACCGAGATCGCGACGTCTCGCAGTCCGTAAGCTCCCGTTTGAAGGGACGAGACAGGCATGATGCGGCGTTGATCGAGGGCGATCGCGTGGACGACGTCGGCGATCGAAACTCCGACCGCGAAGCCGGCTCCCCCCTTTTTCTTGATGACTTCGGCTCCGCTGCCGCGCGTCTTTTTTTCGATGTCGGCGATCAGTTGCGAATTGACCCCCGGATATTTGTCGAGCGGCATTCCCGCGATTTGAGCCGCCGACCAGATCGGCACCATGCTGTCGCCGTGTTCGCCGTAGATCGTGACATCGACTTGAGTCGGCGGCACATCCAGACGCTGAGCGAGCAGGCTCCGCAACCGCGTCGTATCAAGCACCGTGCCGAGGCCGATCACCTGCGACGCGGGCAACCCGAGTTCCTTGATCGCCAGATACGTGAGCACATCAACCGGGTTCGAGACCACGAATACGATCGCATCTTTTCGAAGGCCACCCGACTTGAGTTCGCTCAGGATGCCCCGGAACAAAGTGACGTTGCGACCGATCAAATCCAAACGGCTCTCTTCCGGCTTGCGTCGCAGTCCGGCCGTGATGACCACGCAGTCGCTGTCCGCAACGGACTTCATGTCCCCCGAAGTGATCTTCTGGTCAGAGAGCAGGCTCGCCCCGTGCAACAGGTCCAGTGCCTGCCCTTCGCACGCTTCCTGGTTCACATCCACCAAGTGAATGTGCCGCACGATCCGGCCGGTCTGCAACGCAAACCCGGCACACGATCCGACCAAACCGCCACCGCCAATGATGCTGACTTTCATGACTGCTGACTCTTTCTTGCTGGGCTCTTCTCTAGTCCCCTCTCCACCGTCTTCGGGGGAGAGGGTTAGGGTGAGGGGGCTTGTCTTATCCATTGGTGGTGGGCCGGCGCTCGAAGCGAGCTTGTCCCACCCTACTAAAGAGTTCTTACCTGCTCATTGCCGCGACAACTTGTTCCGTGATGAGCTTCACCAGCGTCTCCATGTCCGGTTCCGAGGCCGAAGAGTTCTTGACGCCGCTGATGATCGGAGCGGCTCCGGTGATCGTGCCGCCGCCGCCGGAAGCGGCCTTCTGGCGTTCGAGATAGCCCGCGTAGACCGGGGCCGGTTCGAAGGCTTTCGGTTGGGGCATGTTCTCTTTGTAGCCGTCGCGGAAGGCCGTGTTGCTGCACAGGTCGCAGTTCTCGACGTGGAAGCGGGGATCGTCGAACCCGAGCTTCTTCTTCAGATCGAGCAGTTCGACCGACTCACGCTCGTCGAGGTAACTCACGCGGCCAAGTTGCTTCGACAGCAGGAGAATGCGGCAGTAGGCGTCGAGGATCTCCGTCTTCCAGTACGCCTCTTCAATGGTCTTGCCGAAGGTGACCGTGCCGTGGTTCGTAAGAATGATCGTGTTGGTTCCGTTCGCGAGGAAGGGCACGACCGTGTTGGCAAACGCATGTCCGCCGGGAGTCTCATACGGTGCGATCGGCACCTCGCCCATGAAGACTTCGATCTCGGGGAGGATGCACTGCGGAATCGGCTCGCGTGCGACCGCGAACGCCGTGGCATGCGGCGGATGGCAGTGAACGACCGCCTTCACATCGGGCCGGTGCTTCATGATGGCCAGGTGCAGCAAGACCTCGCTGGTCCGCTTCCGCTTGCCGGCGATCTGCGTCCCTTCCATGTCGACCGCGCAGATGTCGTCGGGCGTCATGAAGCCCTTGCAGATCATCGTCGGAGAGCAAAGAACCTCGTTCTCGCCCACGCGGATCGAGATGTTGCCATCGTTCGCCGCCGCGAAGCCCTTGTTGTAAACCCGGCGTCCGATCTCACAGATGTCTTCTTTGAGTTTCCGGTCATTGATCCCGGTGTTCCACTGGCTGGCCATTCGAGTAGCTCCTAGCTGTTAGCTTTTAGCGGTTAGCAAATACGAAGAGGTTCAGGGCGCGGGCTGCGTGGTTGGCTGCTTCCGGTCTGGCTAACAGCTAACCGCTAACAGCTAATCGCTCACCTCAATGTTGTCCAAAATGCAGGCGTTGTAAGCGTCGAGCGGCTTGTGGTTGGGAGCGAACGGGTTGGCCGCTTCGCCTCCTTCACTGAAGCCGATCTTGGAACCGGGCGACGCGCCGAGTTCGTCGTACACGACGAGAGCCTCCTCCCGCCCCTGGTCGTCTCCCTTCAGTCCCGCGATGCTCAGCGGCACAACGACGAGCCACGTGCCACCCGCGACCATCGCGTTGCACTTGGACAGCGTCACTTTGCCGATCACCTCGCCGACTCGCATGGGTTTGTCTTCCCGTTCTTACTCTTACTCTTACTCGTAATCTTCTTCGCCTGCGTTGCCTACAGGGACAGAAGGGACGTAAGAGACGCAAGGGACGAATGAAGCTGAACTCTTCACCATCCCGCCGGAGTGACCGGCCTCTTCGCCACACAGTCCCGCAACAGGTTTCTCATCTCGATAAATGTCCGGCCATTCGGGTTGATGCAGACCACGTTCACTCCAAGGTGCTGCATCGTCAGTTCGAGTTGCTTCCGATCCGAGATCACCGCCGCGCGAACCCGTTCATTCCGGTTCGCCCGGCAGGCGATGATCTCGGCATATTCGCTGAGGATCGCCACGCCATCATGTTCCGCCTTGCTGATCGAACTCATCGCGAACGTCGCCGCCTCAACCGGTTGTCCCACGAGTTCGATCTTCCAACCTTCCGGCTGCCGCTTCAGTCCATCGTGCAAAGCCTTCACCGTCGGCGTGACCGTCTGCACGATCAACTGCCACCGCGCGGCCCCCTTCGTCGTTCCACTTCCGCCGGATGCCAGCTTGTCGATCCGACTCCAGTCAATTCGTTTCGTATGCAGCCAGTCGCGCGCCGACGGCGTGAGGATCGAACGGCGTCCGATCTTCAACGGCTGTCCAACGCGGGCGGTTTCCTCCAACAAATCGGCTGTGATGACCGAGGCCGTCAATTCGATCGTCCCCGGCTTCTCAATCGTCATCATCTTGGGTGCGGACTTCGGCGACTCAACGACAGGACGCACCGAAGCCGGCTGGAGTTGAGCCAGCACGTTCGACACGATCTGTTCGATGAGGACCTGATCCACTGTTGATTCCGTCGTGTCGAGAGTGGAGAGACGAGAGTCAAGAGCCAAAAGTGAGTCAAGAGCGGAGTGTCGAGAGTCGAGAGCCAGAAATGCCAACCTCACCGTCTTCGTTTTTCTTCTGGCTCTTGACTCTCAGCTCTCTCAACTCTCGACTTCTTCTGACTCTCGTCTCTCCGCTCTCGACTCCCCCTTCAGTCCACAATTCCCAACACATGCCACCGGGCCGGTGTGTTGTCCGACCCCACCATCTCTCGCGCCGTCTTACCATCCGATGAGATGATGACCGTGTCTCCCTTGCCTCCGCCTTGATTGTCGATCACCAACTGAGGCGACCCATCCGGCCCGCCCTGCGGGTCGAGCGGCTGCACCAACAGCATCCGCCATCCCACCAAGGTCGGATGCTTCACTGTCGAAGTGGCCCGACCAATGACTTTCGCGAACTGCATGACTTCACCAAAAACAATCAGGAGTTATGACCACAGATTTCACGGATGGGCACAGATAAGAAAAGAATTTAGAGGCGGTCTTCGTCGTGTCCGTTTTGCCTGACATGTCTTCGTCTTATCTGTGCCCATCTGTGTCATCTGTGGTCGAAATCTTTCTGCTTTAGATCACACGAAGATCATCGACCAACACGCACCGCCGCTGCCTTGTGAACGTCATTGGGTTCGTCACGCCTTCGCCCGTCGGCGTGGCGATGCTGAAACTCAGATAGCCTTCACCGCCGAGGCCCAAACCGGCCATGCACGGCCCGTTCTTGATGAACAGCGTCGTGTCCATGTCGCGGCCCATGCGGGTCATGTGACGGACGTTGCGGCTGTGAATCAGGCTGGTGTGACGGAAGCCGTGTTCGTATTCGAGAGCCAGTTCAACACCGTGGGCGAAGTTCCTGCAACGCACGAACGGGACAAACGGCATCATCTGTTCTTCGGGAACGAACGGGTTGGACGTGTCGGTCTCCCCGTACAACAGTTGCGTACCGGCCGGGACGCGGACGCCGATCAGTTCGGCGAGCTTCGTCGCGTCGAGACCGACCAACTCGCGGTTGAGGTGATGGTGATCGCCGGGCTTCGTCGGGGGAGAGAACGCCAGTTTGGTGAGGGCCTCGATCTCGCGGGCGTTCAGACGGTAGGCCCCGTGACGCGGCATCGTGTCCAGCAGTTGATCGAAGATCGCCTCGACGGCGAAGACTTCCTTCTCGCCGATGCAGAGCAGGTTGTTGTCGTAGGCCGCCCCCTTCACGATCGAGGACGCCGTGTTTTCGAGGCACGCGGTTTCATCGACGACCACGGGCGGGTTGCCCGGTCCCGCCACGATCGCCTTCTTGCGGCTTTCCATCGCGGCGCGAGCGACCGCCGGGCCACCCGTCACGCACAGCAGTTTGACTCCGCGATGCGAGAAGATTTCCGCGGCGGTCTCCAGCGTCGGCTTTTCAATGATCGTGATCAGGTTTTCGAGGCCGGTCGCCTTGTAGATCGCCTTGTTGAAGCGACGCACCCCTTCGCAGGCAATGCGGGCACCGCCCGGATGCGGGTTCACAACGAGCGTGTTGCCACCCGCAACCATGTTGATCACGTTGCCCGCCAGCGTCGGCAGCGAATGCGTCACCGGAGTGATCGCACCGATGACGCCAAACGGCGCGTACTCGGTCACGGTCAGACCGTGATCGCCGCTCACCGCGTCGGTCCGCATGAACTCGGTGCCGGGAACGAGCTTGATGATCTTGAGCTTCTCGATCTTGTGATCGAGCCGCCCGATCTTCGTCTCTTCGAATTCGAGGCGGCCCAGTTCTTCGGCCTGCTCGTCGCAGATCTGGCGCACGCATTCGATGGCCTTCGTCCGGCTGGCGAGCGGCGAGTCGCTCAGCTTCTTGAATCCGTCGTTCGCGGCGGCGATGGCCTGCTCGGCCGATTGGAACACGCCCCAATCGCCGTCCCGCTGCGGAGTGGCTCCGTTTTTGGAAGCCTTCCCCAACTGAGCGAGCACTTCCTGAACAACTTGACGAATGGCTTCGGCATTGGCTTGCATGGTAAATGGTCTCGATGTTTGTGTTGATTTGGGCGTCAGCCCGTCGTGTTGTTCTTCGGAGCGGGGGACGTCAGTCCCCTGGTTCGGCGTTCCACTCGTGTTGAGTCGCTTTCGTTGCTTCTCGGCCAGGACCAGGGGACTCACGTCCCCCGCTCCGAAAGCCAGCGAAAAGAGTCATCTCAATTCAAATCCCGCTTCATCTCCTCGGCCCAACTCTCAAACTGTCCCTGCGACGGAAACGAGATCGCCATCACTCCCAGCAGGAACGCGACGACGCCGTAAGACCAGAACTGCTTCTCCACTATGTATGCCACCAGATTGAAGAACGCGGCCCCTTCAAGCAGGGCCATACCGACAATCATCTTGGTTTGGTAGAGGCCCGCGAGCAGCGATCCCTGTTCGTCGCCGGACAACTGCTTCAACTGAGGCTTGCCGCCGTTGACGATGACCATGGGAACGATGAACCGCATCACGGTCGCCACACCCGCGAAAAGCGCGGCGGCGATGGAAAGAAAAGGGATTTCGGGGCTGTCGCCCTTGACGATTACAAAGGCCACCGTGGCAAACACCACGACGCCAGTCACGAGCGCACCTGCGATGATCTGGCAGATGCGTCCCACGCCGTTGAGATCGAGGACGGGTTGATACTGGGTCATCGTGCCCCTCCCGCGTCGCCCTTGGCGTCGAAGATCGACTTCGGTCCGAGATGGACCGAATCGACGATGCCGATGATGGCGCAATCGACTGGCAGTGGCTTCGTCTGCGGCGTGAAGCGGGCACTCGATCCCTGCACGATCAGCACGACTTCGCCCTCGCCCGCTCCGACCGTATCGACGCAGATGAACGTCCGGCCCGTTGAGACGAGGCCCGACTGATCCTTCTCGTTGACGCGCAGCGGCTCGACGACGAGCAGCTTCTGGCCGACCATCGCGTCCACCTTCTGCGTCGAAACCACACTGCCGGTCACACGGGCGAGAAACATCTGATTCACTCCAATCGCCACCGGGCTTGTCCCGGTGGCTCGTTGGCCTTTGCACTACTTGGACCCGGCACCTGAGTAGGGCAGAAGCCTGTGAACCACCGGGGCAAGCCCGGTGGCGTTTCGGTCTTGGCTGGTTACTTCAGTCCGACTGCTTCCGCAGTTTGCCTTGCCACCACGATCTCTTCGTTCGTCGGCACAACCCAAATCTGTGTCTTGCTGCTTGGTGCCGAGATGCAACACTCGGCACCGCGCGGCAAGGAATTGTTCTTTGCTTCATCGAGGACGATCCCCGCCCATTCCATGTTCTTGCAGACGTTGGCTCGAATCTGTGGTCCGTTTTCGCCAATGCCACCGCTGAAGACGATCACATCGGCTCCCCCGAGAACCGTCAAATAAGCACCGAGGTACTGACGAATCGAGGAGACGAACACGTCGAGCGCGAGTTGAGCTCGTGTGTTTCCCTTCGCTGCGGCCTCTTCGACATCGCGGCAATCCTGGCTGACGCCACTCAGTCCGAGCAGCCCCGCCTTGCTGGAGAGGTCTTCCAAAATCTGGGCCAGCGTCTTGCCGGTCTTTCTCAACAGGATCGGCAACGCGAACGGATCGAAGTCGCCGACGCGATTGTTTTGAAGCAAACCGGTCTGCGGACTCATCCCCATGCTCGTCGCCTGTGACTGGCCAGCGCGGGCCGCACAGAGGGAATTGCTTCCGCCGAGGTGGCACGTGATGACCTTCAAATCGTTCCGTCCCAGCAACTGCGCCATCCGTGTGTTGAGGTACCGATGGCTCGCGCCGTGGAAGCCCCAACGTTTAATTTCGTACTGCTCGGCCCATTCGAGTGGGATCGAGTAGAGCTTGTTCTCGGGCGGGATCGTGTCGTGGAAGGCCGTTTCCAACGCCGCGACCAGTGGAATCTGAGGGAACGCCGCACGGAGCTGCCTCATCGCTTTCGCGTACATCGGATTGTGAGCCGGTGCGATGTCCGACAGGTCTTCCATCCTGGCAAGCAGCGCGTCGTCCACGACCCGCACCCCGCTGAGGTTCCCCGCAAACACCGCCTTGAACCCGATGGCCGCGACCTCGCTGACCGACTTCACGCAGCCGTACTCGGGATGCGTGAGTTGGTCCAGACAAATCTGCACCGCCGCCGCATGATCGGCCACCGGCTGCGACGACTCTTCCTTCCGCCCGTTGATCTCGACGAAGCACGCACTCGTGGCCTGACCGATCCGGTCAATGCCGCCTCGCGCGAGCTGCGTCTCCGACGGGAGATCGAACAGCCGATACTTGAAACTCGTCGATCCCAGATTCGCAACCAGCACCTTCATGGCGTGACTCCGTTCGGTGGGGAGCTATTAGCGGTTAGCTCTTAGCCAAGACAAGAGGAGGCGGTCATCGTCGGTCAACTCTTCTGTCTGGCTAACAGCTAAAAGCTAACCGCTAACAGCTTTCCTCAGATGAACGCTTCGAGCAGGCTCTTCTCGGGTCGGGCGATCAGGTGGGCACTCACCAACTCGCCGACCTTCGACGCGGCGGCGGCACCGGCATCGACGGCGGCTCGCACCGAGCCGACATCGCCCCGGATGACCGTCGTCACGTAGGCTCCGCCGATCTGAATCTGCTTGACCAACGTGACGTTGGCCGCCTTGAGCATGGCATCGGCCGCTTCGATCTGAGCAACCAAGCCTTTTGTTTCAATCAAACCAATCGCTTCATTCATGGAAATCTGTCCGTTCTGCTGGATAGCCGCGGTAGGCGGCTGCTTCGGGCTGCTGCCCGTGGTTGGGTTTGAACTTGCTGTGGATCCAATTGCCAATTCGATCGGTGTGGCGGAGGAAGCCGCGGCACCGACGGTTGTCGCCGGCTCGCGGACGGTACTCGCCTCACGCTTCTTCGCCGGTCGCTTCGCTGCGGCTCGTTTTGTGGCAGACCGCTTCGTCGCTAGTTTTGGAGAAGAGACGCCTTTGCTGGCCGTCTTCTTCTTGGTGGCCTTCTTCGGCATGTCAGTCTCCCACCGTCATCAGGAGGCGGCAGCCTTGTCGGCCTTGAACTTCGGCAGCACGGCGGCGAGTTCCTCGTGCGGACGAGGAATCACCTGCACGCTGACGACTTCGCCAATCTTCGCGGCGGCGCTGGCCCCGGCGTCGATGGCGGCCTTTACGGCAGCCACGTCACCGACCACGAAGGCCGTGACCAGGCCGCTGCCGACCTTGTCCCAGCCGACCATCTTGACGTTGGCCGCCTTGAGCATCGCATCGACACCCTCGATCAGGCAGACCAAACCCTTGCACTCCAACATTCCCAACGCTTCGCTCGCCATGACTTTTTTCCCCTCAAGAAAGAACTGAAACTCAAGTTGCTTGATAGCCATTAGCTGTTAGCTCTTAGCTGTAAGCTCAAACCAAAACACGAAACCAAATCCTTTTGACAACTCACGGACCAGTCGTTGCCGGCGGCCTTCGTCTTGCCAATCGCTGACAGCCAACCGCTGCTTGGCGACCTTCAATGCTGACACGCACAGGCGTGCGGTTTGATCAACTCCACCTTGGTTGCCGCCGGCAGGTTGATCGCGTTTCCTTCGTCGGTGTCGAGGTGAACTTCGAGCTTCACCTTCGGATCGGCCCTCACGGCCAAGTCTTCCAGAACGGTCGTGCAGCCCGGCGATTCGATACGGAGGTGCATCCGATCGCCATTCTTCACGTCGTAGTATTCGAGGTCCGACGGCCCCATGTGAACATGCCGCATCGCGCGGATGACCCCCTGCTTCAACTCGACAACCCCGGCCGGACCGACCAGGACGCACCCAGGAGTGTCGTGATGATCGCCACTGATGCGAATGGGCGTGTCGATGCCGAGCGAGATCGAGTCGGTGAAGGCCAGTTCCACCTGAGACGGTCGGCAGGGACCGAGGACTCGCACCTCGGGCAGCATCCGCTTGCGAGGCCCGACAACCATGACGGTCTGCTTGGCCGCGAAGTAGCCGTCTTGGTACAGCCACTTCATCGGTTCGAGCGTCGCCCCCTTGCCGAACAGGATTTCAACGTGCTCTTCGGAGAGATGAACGTGCCGCGCCGAGATGTTCACCACGAGCGGGTTCCGCACCGTAGCGGCCTTCGCAGGGGACGCTCCAAGCTGCTGCTCCAGCACCGCGCGAACGACTCGCTCGATATCGGATCGACTGTAACCGGCGGTCAATGTTGTCATCGTGCCCCTCGTCACTCACACCCGACTTGTCTCACGTCTCGGCAATCGTCAACTCGATCCCCGCACCACGAATGATCTCGCGCCACGAGTCGCTCAGCCCCGCATCGACGATCATCCGGGTCACCTTCGACAGTTCGCAGAGATGGGCCAGAGCCGACTTCCCGAACTTGCTGCTGTCCGCCACCACCCAAACTTCCTTCGCCGCCACCAACATCATCCGCTCGCATTGAACGAGGAGCGTGTTGCTGTTGAAGAGCCCTTTCTCCGTGATGCCGCCTGTTCCCATGATGACCCGCGGGACGTGAACCTCTCGCAATGCCGACTCGGCCAGCGGTCCCAGTGCCACCCCGGTTCGCGGGTACAGGTAGCCTCCAATCAAAACCAGTTCGATGTTCGGTTGTTGAGCCAGCAGGTTGGCGATCGGCAGTGAATTGGTCACCACCTGCAACGCCTTGCCCGCCAACCCCCGAGCCACCTCCAGCGTCGTCGTTCCCCCGTCGAGCAGGATCGTTTCACCAGGCTGAATCAGGTCGGCGACCACTTTGGCGATGGTCTGCTTCTCCCGACTGGCACTCCGAAACCGCTCCTCGAACGGCGTGATGGACTCCCCCGTATAGGCGGCTCCACCCCGCGTGCGTCGAATCTGTCCAATTCCGTCAAGATATTCCAAATCCCGTCTCACCGTGGACTCGCTCGCTCCCAATCGAGTCACCAGTTCCTGAAGGGATACAAATCCTTGCTGCTCAATGACCTGAAGAATCTCATCACGACGCTGATCGAGAATCATGGGCATGGCGAACTTCCCTGAGATTCATTCGAGAAGATGCTCGCTCCAGCGGCATCTCATCAATTCATCCCAGAATACCGCCAACAACCACATTTTCAATCAACTTCATTCACAACACGCCATTTTTGTGGATGAAATGACACTTTGAGATGACGCTCTCCAAGCATCCCAAGCCACTTTGCAAGGCGTTGCAAAAATACAACGTGCCGGGAACGATGCCGGGAGGCCGTTTCCATCCGCCATGATTTTCTCAGACTTCGCGACCGTCACAGTCGCACAAACCGGAAAACCCTTCCGGACGGGAAAGGTCTGATAAAAGAAACACCGAGCCAGATGAATGGCTCAAGCGAAGTCGGCCGATGTGGCGCGATCGCTAACCCGGCTTATTCACGCCTAGGGTAGTGTCGTCGACAGAGCGTGGCATTGAAGCCTGACGCGCAAGCGAAGGGATGTCACAGCAGAACCTTCGCTTGCGCGTCAGGCTTCAATGCGACCGTGAATCATCCGGGCGAACGTTTCTGCTAGGCGCGAACCGTGCGAACCCGGCCCTCTTCGATTTCCAGACGACCGCTGGCGAAGAGTCGGATCGCGGCGGGAAAGGCTTCGCACTCGGCGGCGAAGATACGGGCGGCGAGTGCCTCGGGAGTATCGTTCTCTGCGACCGGGATGACTCGCTGCAGGATGATGGGGCCGTGGTCGTACTCGTTGTCGACGAAGTGAACGGTGCAACCGCTCACCTTCGCACCGCGAGCCAGCACCGCTTCATGGACGTGGTGCCCATACATCCCCTTGCCGCAAAACGCCGGAATGAGCGCCGGGTGGATGTTCATGATGCGGCCCGAGTAGTCGGGCGGGATCTCGAGCAGCGACAGGAACCCGCCGCAGATCACGAGATCGACTTGCGCTGCACGACACAGCGCAAAGACGACCGCACTGAACTCGCCGACATCGGCAAACGATTTCCGCTGAACCACCTCACACCGCAGGCCCGCTTCGGTGGCACGCTGGATTCCTCCGCAATCTGACCGGCTGGCGATGACGAGCGGAATCTCGGCGGACAGCGCACCGGATCGCATCTTCGCGACGAGATTCGTCAGCGTCGTGCCTCCACCAGAAATCAGCACGGCCAGGCGAATCGGTCGGTCGAGCGGTGCAGACAGCGGTCGATATCCAGCCATGGAATCCCTGTGATTGAGGAACGAGGCGAGTGGTGTCATGGCGAAGCATGACTGGCAGAAGAATGACTGGCAACTGTGCTGGAACGGTCAAACTCACGCGTCGTCGGTCTCGGACAGTCTCGGTTCCGTCGACTGGGAGTACTCGGTCGGCGGGAACCTGCTGAAATCAACTTCCGACTGCGGACGCGGGCGGCCGGTCATTTCGCGGCGATTGGTCTGCCACATCGCATATCCCAACAACAGCACGATGAATCCGACCAGCAAATACGTTTCCATCGATGGCGGCTGGGCCACATACTTCGGCGGACCCGGTCGCCATTCGATCTCGCCCGCCATCAGCAACGGGGCTCTCCGAGTCCCCTCCTGTGCCTCGTAGCCGTACAACTTGAGGAAGTAGCCGGTGACACGAATCTCCTCGGTCAAGTCGCCCCCGACCGGCAGATTCTGAGGTTTGCTCGTGAAGACCACCACGGTCGGAATGCTCTGCGCATCATGGGTGTACAGCCAGCCTTCGTAGGCTTCCTCGATCCCGAGCGCGTTCTGACCGGGATCGAACTTGGTCAATTTTCGAAGCACACCGTGGAGCGAGACCGGCCGGCCGCGGTACTCGTCTGGATTATGAAAGAGATCATCGAAGGGTAGGAATTCCGCGGGTTTGCGCTGGGCATAGCGCGGATTGGCCAGCCGTCGCTGCTCCCGAAAATCGGCCGCGAACTCTTCCTGCCTCGACAACGGAGTCTCCTCGGCCAACTGAAGCATCCGGAAGTACACGTCGCGCTCTTCGTACTGCAGGTTGAGCGTGTTGTCCTGGACCACATCCAGCAACCGCGGATTGACCGAGGCCCCGCGATCCAGTGTCGTCGGTTCACGTCGAGCGGCCTGAGCGAGACGATTCTCATCTCGTTTCGCCCTCGGAGCGCGGCCCAACTCCGGCGCGTCAAGGCCCCGATCTTGAGACCACGCGGGGCACGACAACAACCAGACCGCGCAGCACAACCATCCCGAAGCCGCTTTCATTCGATCGTCCTCCTGATCTGGCGCCGCACCACTGCATCGAACGCAGGTGGTGGCCGGGTCCGTCCTTCATCGGTCGCATTCTGGTCCGAAGGCTTGAGATTGTCGAGAGACGTCTGCGCCGCAGTGGAATCGCACGCAAACCTCCACGGGAGATCCGACAAACCTCCCGGCGCGGCCTTGAGCCGCAACCAAAATCTTGAACAGAAGGGAACAAAGGAACACATTCGTCACGCGGCTTCGGCAAGACCGTCTGAATGTGAAGGATCGCTGCGCCCTTCGTGACCTTCGTTCGCTTCTGTTCAAAATCTTCGCGGCGCGCGAAGAAACGAAACGTGAGTAGTACGGAGTATCGGTGGATTTCAGCGGCCGGTAGCGACCGAGTTTCGATCGTCCTGCGTCCGGGTACGGATCATCGGGATGCGGCGGGAAGCGCGAGGTCGCCCAGCGTCGCCGTCGTCACGGCGGGTGGGCAGGACCAGACGTGAAAGAACATCGCTTCCCGCAATGCTCGTTCGGCGGGATGCCCCGCCACGTACCCCGCTCCCTTGGCGGAGGCCATCCAGGCCAGGGCCGCTCGCGTGACGAGTGAGTTCGCGCGAAAACGGAGTTGCTCGGCGCGAGGCTTCGAGTCGTGCGGTGCCGTGGCGGCTCGCAGTAAATCCGCCTTCAAGCCGGCGTGTTCCGCCAGCAGTTCATCGACGAGGGGAACCAGATCGCGGCGCGAGGCCGATTCCGCACCAAGCCCCGCCAGACTGCGAGCCGCCGCTCCCAGAGCGACCGCCGAAGTCGTCAGCGATCCAGTGCCTCCCGTGGCACCGACCTGCATGACTCGCTCGACCGGTCCCGAAAGGACTTCGTCCGCATCGACGGCCACTCGATCCAGCAGCGCGCTCCCCGTGCAGGACGCATTCAGAGACAAGAGCCGCAACGGATCGCCCATCCTCAAACCGACTCGACGCGTTGGAATCGCGGCCAGAATCTGCCGGCCATCGGACAATGTCCCGCCGGTGACCAGCAGATCGGCGTGACGGCCACCCGTCACCCAGGGCGCTTCTCCCGAGAGTTCAAAGCCGTTGGCCACGGCAGTCGCGACGACGGAAGGCCGCGACCAATGCTGGCGCGAGGTCGACAGATGTGAGATCCCGACCGTGGCGAGTTGACGACCGGCGCCATGCTCGGGAAGCAGTTTTTGCCGCAGCCGATCATTGGAACTCGCGGCGATTCGCTGGCAGGCGGCGTTTCGCTGAGTCAACACAAACGCCGTGGTCAGGCACAGCCGCGCGAGATCGATGTAGGCGTCGAGCATCTCATCCTCGGAGACCGGTATTCCACCGAACTCGCGCGGCAAGCCCCATCGAAATCCATCCGCCTCGATCAACAGTGCGAGTCGCTCGGTCGGCCAGTCGCCGGTTGCTTCGGGATCGGGGGCGACCACCATCCGCCGAGCCAGGTCGTCCTCGACCAGCCGTCTCATTGTCATCCCCCTTTCGTGCGCACCGGCCGATGCTGCCGCAGTTCGGTGCTCGTGTCAGTTCCCCGCGTCTCAGAGCGACTCCAGCAATTCCTGCATCTCGGCGGCAGCGTGATCGTCGCCGGTCCGTCGTGCCGCCAGCATCCCCTGCTGTAACACCGCGCGAGCCGCCGCATGATCTCCATCCTCGGCCAGCAGTTGCCCGCGCCGAAAGTACGCGGGGACGTGATCGGGGAATCGAGCGTTCATGTCGGCCAGCCGCTGCAATCCCGCCGGCCGTTCGGCTCCCTTGGACAATTCCAGTGCCAGAGCGTAGTGCAGAAACGTGTCATCCGGCTCGGCGGCCAGCATCTCTTCCAGTTGTTCGCGTCGTGACATCGAGGTCTGTTCCCTTGAGGAGGATTCGGAGGAGGAGGATTCGGAATTGCGATGAGGCCGGGTGCGATTCGTGCCGGAATTCATGCACCGCCGGGGGGCGCCGGTCACGCTCGCCGGTCATCGTCCGCAACGACTCACCGGCGAACTTCACTCAAGCTTTCGAGCCTGCACAAAAACGGCACAACTCATTCAGCCCGTCGCGATTCAGTCTGCCCAGCCTGTCGGCCTGTCGGGCTGGGCAAGTTATGCGTCATCGTGGTGCGCGATTTCAAGCGCGTCACAGCGGTTCGTCGATGCAAAGCCTTGCGGAGAACTGAAGGATCGCTCTCCGCAGCCGTTTCGGCGGCTGGCTTGGGCAGGGAATCCTGTTCGAGCACGGTACTCGATCGACCCGGTCGGCGAGTTCCCTGACGCGAAGGATTGTGGCAAACGCGAAGTCCGTACACCCCTTGATCGAACCTGAGCGGCCCACGAGTAGACCTTCCCCATGACAAAGCGGCTTTCCTCACTCTCAGCCTGGACAGCACTGATCCTTTTGGCAGGATCGGCAGCCCTGTCGGCCGATGATCGCCAAACCCCGTTGACGCGGGCGGCGGCACGGGCTCTACCCTCCGTCGGGAACATCCACACCGAAAAGACGGCCAATCCCGCGAACAACGTGTTCTCGACGGAGAAGGGTCGCAAGATTAATGGCATGGGCACCGGCGTCGTCGTCGACGAGCGGGGCTACATGATCACCAACTATCACGTCGTCGCCGACGTGGACACCATCCGGGTCGAATTCGCTGACAAGAGCAGCTACCTCGCCCGCAAGGTCAACACCGATCGCGAACACGATCTGGCCCTGATCAAGGTGGAAGCCTCCAAGCCGCTGAAGGTCATTCCTCACGGAACGTCGTCGGACCTGATGGTCTGCGAGACGGTGATCGCGATCGGCAATCCGTTCGGCTACGAGGGCTCGGCCACGGTCGGTTACATCAGCGCTCTCGGGCGGGACGTCGAAGCCAACGAGACCCAGTTCTACAAGAACCTGATCCAGACCGATGCGGCCATCAATCCGGGCAACAGCGGCGGGCCGCTCGTGAACATCGAAGGCGAAATGATCGGGATCAATGTCGCGATTCGAGCCGGAGCCCAGAAGATCGGTTTCGCGATTCCGATCGACGATGCTCGCAAGATCATCGAACGGCTGATGAGCGTCGAACAACTCGACCGGACCTACCACGGCCTGATTCCCAAGAACGTCAAGTCGGCGTCATCGCGCATGCTGCTGGTCGACGGGACTCACCCCGACAGTCCGGCCGCCGCCGCGGGACTCAAGACCGGTGATGTGATCCTGAAGGCCGGTGAGACCGACGTGATCGACGGTGCGGATTGGGAGCGAGCCCTTCTCGGTCATCCCGTCGGCCACAAGTTTGAAGTCACCGTGAAACGCAGCGACAAGATCGAGAAGACCACGCTCGTTCTGGCCGCGTACACCGGAGGCCGCACGACGCTCAACACGGAGATTGCCGTCCAGCCGGCTGCCGTTGGTGATCGTTTCTGGCAACAGCTTGGCCTGAAAATGGCCGCGCTCCCCGAGACGCAGAAGAACCTCGTCGGTCCCAAGTACCGCGGCGGAATGCGGGTGAACGACGTTCGCAACGATGGACCCGCCGCCGCGAACGGCATCCAGAAGGGAGACATCCTCGTCGGCCTCGACAAGTGGGAAACGATGTCGCCCGACAATATCGGTTGGATCCTCAGCCAGCCCAATCCGCAGACGGCCGACGGACACGTGTCGCTCAAGTTCTTCGTGATCCGCGGCACGGAAACACGCTACGGCTTCCTCCCCGTCGCTCTGACACCGCGCATCGCCGCCGGTTCCAACTGAAGGGAAGGGGAATTCCTTCCGGATACTATGTGGACCCGCAGAGAAAAGTAGGCAGTGGGTCTACTTAGGTTCTCACGCCCGAGCCACCCTTGCTCGGGCCGTTTCGTTCTTTGGCCTGAAGCGAGAAGTCCGACTGACAATGCCAAGCCAGGATTATTCATGGCCTCCTCAAGGAGTAATCGGACTGCCGCACACCAACCCGAAGTGTAAACGAGGGCGAACCGTGACGGCGCCCTCACTTACGTTTCGGGTTAGTGTGTGGCCGCCGGACTTCACCATTGCGGTTGCGTTCTGAGTCACGACCGCGAATCATGGCCCTCCGGTTGACCTACTCTTCCAACAGGCGGATGGCTCACTGTGGATCGCCCCGAGTTCCAACTGATCGACTGGATTCGAAGTCGCGTCGCGGATCGCGAACCGGTGACGCTCGGCATCGGCGACGATGCGGCCGCGCTGCGAGTCGCCGGCGATCGCGAACTGCTCGTCGCGACCGACATGTTGATGGAGGGAGTTCACTTCACGTTCCCGCCTGCCACGCCGCAGTTGGCCGGCCGCAAGGCTCTGGCCGTGAATCTGAGTGACATCTCCGCGATGGCCGGTCGTGCGACGGCCGCATTCGTTTCGGTGGCGTTGCCCGTGGACCGGGGTTTCGAGTTCGCGAAGGACGTTCACGCGGGGCTGCTCGAACTGGCGGATGAATATGGCATCGTGCTGGCCGGCGGCGATACGAACAGTT
This sequence comes from Schlesneria sp., assembly GCA_031412755.1. Taxonomy (GTDB): domain Bacteria; phylum Planctomycetota; class Planctomycetia; order Planctomycetales; family Planctomycetaceae; genus Schlesneria. The sequence continues at coordinate 17,064 of JANODP010000419.1, forward strand.
GGCACGGCCCGCTGGTCATCAACGTGGCGGTCGTCGGCGAACCGCTCGGCACGCGTCCGGTCCTGCGCAGCGGAGCCCAGCCCGGCGACTGGCTGTTCGTGACCGGTTCGCTGGGAGGCAGCCTTGCGGGACGACACCTCACGTTTCCACCGAGGCTGCGCGAAGTGAGCCGGCTCGTCGAACTGGTCGATCTCCACGCGATGCTCGACGTCAGCGACGGCCTCGCCGCCGACCTGCATCACATCCTGAAGCAAAGCCAGGTCGGAGCGATCCTCGACGCGGAGCGCATCCCCGTCAGTGCCGCGGCCACTCAGCAAGCCTCGGCCGACCGCTCGGCCTTCGACCGCGCACTCAGCGACGGCGAGGACTTCGAACTGCTGTTTGCGGTCTCACCCGCCGATGGCCAGCGGCTCGAATCGCTCTGGCGCGATGAGACACCCGTCACTCGCATCGGCCAGATCACTGCCGAGCCGGGCTGCTGGCTGAAGGATCCCTCCGGCCAACTCGTCACACTGCCACCGTTAGGTTGGACGCACGCGATCTAGTCTTGTAGGGTGCGTATTGTCCTACGACAACGACTCATCTCACTCTTGAAGGAGCACTCGATGTCCGACCTCACACCGCCCGTTGATCGTCGTCAGTTCTTGCAGTCGTCCACGCTGGCGGCGGCCGCCACGCTGGCTCCGGCTCTGTTCAACAATGTGTCGGCTCAGGAGAGTCCGAGCGAGGTGTTGAATGCCGGTGTGATCGGTACTAGCCGCGGAATGGCTCACGCGAACGCCGTCATCAATGGCAAGGGAGTCAAGCTGAGCTATGTCTGCGACGTGGACCAGAAACGGCTCGACATCGCGATGAAGACAGTGACCGACAAAGGGGCGAAGGCGCAGGGAATCACCGACTTTCGCCGGATGCTGGACGACCCCAAACTGGACGTGGTCTTCATCGCCACCTGCAACCACTGGCATGCTCCGGCGACGATCATGGCCTGTGCGGCGGGAAAACACGTCTACGTCGAGAAGCCCGGCAGCCACAACGCCCGCGAGGGGGAACTGATGGTTGCGGCGGCTCGCAAGCACAAGCGAGTCGTTCAAATGGGCAACCAGCGGCGAACCTGGCCCGGCGTCCGCGAAGGGATCGCGAAACTGGGCGAGGGCCTGATCGGCAAAGTCCTCTACGCCCGTTGCTGGTACGTCAGCAATCGACCGACGATCGGCAAAGGAAAACAGGTGCCGGTTCCCGAGACGCTCGATTACTCGATGTGGCAGGGGCCCGCGCCCGAGCGGCCCTACGTGGACAATCTCGTTCACTACAACTGGCACTGGCGCTGGCATTGGGGCGGCGGTGAGTTGGCCAACAACGGCATCCACGGGCTGGACGTGGCCCGCTGGGGATTGGGAGTCGACTATCCGACGCAGGTCAGCTTCCTCGGTGGCCGCTACCACTTCGACGACGACCAGGAAACCCCCGACACCGGGGCGGCGGTCTACCACTTCGGCGATAAGGGGATCACGTGGGACGTAAGCAGTTGCCATCCTCGACGCGAAGAAAAGAACAGTTTCGTCACGTTCTACGGTGACGCGGGCTCGCTGCACATCGACGGCGGGAGCAGCTACACCGCGTACGATCTGAAGGGGGCCGAGATCGCCACGGGCAAGGGCGGCGGTGGCGAACAGGAGCACATCCAGAACTTCCTCGACTGCATCAAGAACGGCCAGACACCGAACTCGGAAATCGGCGAGGGTCAAAAGAGCACGCTCCTCTGTCACCTCGGCAACATCTCATACAAGCTCGGCCGCATGGTGAAGTTCGACCCGGTCACCAAGACAATCGTCGGCGACAAGGATGCCGAAGCCCTCTGGGGCCGCGAATACCGCAAAGGCTGGGAGCCGGTGGTGTGACCCCTGCTCATTGAACCCAGGGCCAA
>JANODP010000420.1:0-34380 GCA_031412755.1 Schlesneria sp.
GGCCGGTCGTTTCACTTTTGCGTGGAACTCGACAACGGGACCGAGCGTGTCCGCTCGCGGCTCGATGTGGAATCGATTGAGCGGAAGCTGCGCGGCTACGACGCTCATCAAGCGCAGTTCGCAGCCCTCGACCCGCAACGGTATCTCGTGTTGTTCGTCACCACCCGCAGCCGAGACCGGCTGACTCACATCCTCGACCTCGCGGGCCAAGTCATGCGAAACCCGCAACGCACAGTCTTCGTGGGTGTCGCACTGGATGAGTACTTGAACAGCGATGACCCGTGTGGTGCCGCCTTGCTCACCGATCATCGCGGCCTCAAGCGGTCGTTGGTTTCCATCGCGCGAGCCAACACAGAGGCACCGTTCCGCCAAGTGAAGATCACGAGCGGTGTCTGCTAATGTGGGCATCCCGACGATCCACTCCGCCCGACCCCGGCCCGTTCGTCATTGCGCGGACACTCGCTTCCCTCGCCAAACGTCCGTCAGAGTTGCCGAATGAGGTGGCGTCTCTTCAGTACCCCCGACGGAACCGAGCCGAAAACACTCGGTTGTTCCGGGACGCGAGAGCCGATGCGAGCGCGAGTGCCGGCGAGCCCGCTCCCGAAGTGGCGTTCCGTCGAAGGGAGCGGGAAAACGATCGCTTACCCATGCGGCTTTCCATCCGTCCACCGGCTGACAACGAACGCGGACCGGTTCACACCGAGTCGCTGCTGCGGTTGCTGCACCGTGCCGATCCGTCACGACAGGGGATCGAGTTGCAGGTCCGGACGGATCGGGGCGAAGTGGGACTGGCGGTCGAGTGCCCCGATGAATCGAGAGCGTTGTTTCGCGAAGCGTTGCTCGACGCTTATCCCGGCAGTTCGATCGCTCCGCTCGATGAGATCACCTCGCGTCACTCTCAACACTGCTGGGCCAGTGAACTCTGGTGGGTGCCCGATGTCTGCACGCTGCGAACGGCTGACAGTTTTCATGACAGCGTGGCGGGCCGGTTCGTTGATCCACTTGGTCCTGTCTTTTCGGCCCTGCGATCGGGGCGGTCGGGACGGATTGAGTGTGCCGTCCGCTTGAGCCTGAAGCCCGCCTCGCATCGGACAGTGCGACATGCCGAACGGATTCATCGGCAGGCCGCACGACGGTTCTTCTCGCACGCACTGCGTCACCACTATCTCGCCCTCGCAACGCATCCGCAACGAGGCCGACGCCTCTTGTCGCGGTTGCTGCTTCGAGCGATCAGCCGCTCAGCTCATGAACCTCCACCGAGCGACAAACTGACCGGACCACTCTTCGAGTGCCGGTTGCGAATCGAAATCACCGCCCCCCTCGAAGCCGACGACTTCGTCCGCCGCAAACTCCGCGAGATCGCCGGTGCCTTCGGCCAGTTTGCGACTGCCGACGGAGCCTTTATCACGTTGATGCCATCCCACTCCCAACGCCAATATCGCCAAGGATTCTTGCTAACTCCGGCTGAAGTCTCATCACTCTGGCATCCGCTGGCCGAGACCGAACGGGCCATTGCCCGCGTTGAAACGTCGAACTTCCGCGAAGTCGAACCGCCGCTTCGATTGCCCGCCACGTCACCCCATCGGCCCGTGACACTGCTCGGTCGCGTGCAGTTCCGTCAGCAACGAGACCAGTTCGGTGTTCACCTCGATGATCTACGACGACACCTGATCGTCGTTGGTAAGACCGGCTCCGGCAAAAGCAACTTCTTGCAGAACATCGTCCTCCAGCAGATCGAACAGAATCGGGGCGTCGTGCTGGTCGATCCTCACGGACAACTCGTGGACGAGATCCTGGAGTTCATCCCCCCACGCCGCACCAATGACGTGATTCTGTTCGATGCCAGTGACCGTTTGGCCCCCGTCGGGTTCAATCCCCTCATCGGTCCACCGGGGAGTGATCCGACCTTGGTCGCGGACGGGGTGCTGACCGCGTTCAAGAACGTGTTCGGGTTCGACGAAGCGACCGCCCCTCGATTGCTCCACATCTTCCGCAACAGCCTCTTGTCGCTAATCGGCCGCCGCGACGCTTCGCTCATCACGGTGCAGCGGTTGCTGACCGACGCGAACTACCGCAAGTCGGTCGTGGCCGGTGTCACGAACCCCGCCGTCCAATCGTTCTGGCTGACCGAGTTCGACCGCTGGCAGGAACGGGACCGCACGCAGTATCTCGCCAGCCTGCAAAACAAGCTCGGCGCGTTCACCACCAATGAGCGGTTGCAGGCGATCCTCGGGGCGACGGAGAAGGGGATTCAACTCCGGCCCATCCTCGACCGGTCCCAGATTCTGCTCTGCAACCTGTCGAAAGGAACGGTGGGACACGATGCCTCGACACTGCTGGGATCGCTGTTGCTCTCCAGCCTGCAAGTCGCCGCGATGAGCCGAGCCAATGTCCCTGAAGACGAACGCCCCGATGCCGTCGTCGTGATCGACGAGTTCCATTCGTATCTTTCCCCCGGCAACACGACGATGGCTGATGCTCTCGCCGAATCACGGAAGTACCGCACGAGCTACGTTCTCTCCACACAGCTCTTGGAACAACTCGACCCCACCACGCTGGCGGGCGTGCTGGGCAACTGCGGTTCCTCACTCTGCATGACCGTCGGCCCCCGTGATGCCGCCGTGCTGGCGGAATTGTTGGGCGAGGGTCTCACCCCCGAAGACCTGATGCGCATTCCCAAATACCACGGCTATCTCCAGCTCTTGGTCGAAGGCGCACCGCACACGTTCTCGATGACCACCCTGCCCCCACCCCGCCTGAATCCCAAGCGAGCAAACCTTATCCGACAAGTCTCCCGCCAACGACACGGACAGTCCCAACGTGCAGCAGCCGTGTAGGCTTTCCCGTTCCTTCTCTTGAGGCGTCCTCTTCCAGACCGCTCCGCGCGTCGGTAGGCGCTTCGCGATGTTTTCAATCGTGTCCAGACCTCAACCCGCCGGGGGTGATCGGTAGCTTGTGACCATGACCACGCCAACCATTCTCACCAAACGAGCCGTGGTCGGTCTGAAACGCCTGCAATTGGCTGGGAATCCGTTTGGGAATTACCGGCCTTCATGCTACGCTGTTGGCATGATCGCCCCCGTAGAGACCGCCGCCCTAGACCGGATGCTTGAGCCGGTCACGAACATTCTCACTCGCGACGTCGCCCAGGGGCTCGCCGAGATGCGGGCCGATCCGCAGTTGCAAGCCCGCATTGATGAGCTCGCGTCGAAAGCGAATGAGGGGCAGTTGACTGAGGCGGAGCAGCGGGAATATCACGACTACGTCGAAGCGATCGACTTCATCGGCGTGTTGCAGGCCAAGGCCCGCGCTGTCCTCGCGCGTACGACTTCTGTCTGATGGACGAGCCACTGCGAGCCCAGGTGCGACAGAGAGCGGCCGACTGCTGCGAATACTGCGGTCTGCCTCAATCGGCACTCCCGTTCGTGCGCTTTCAAATCGACCACATCGTCCCGCAGCAGCACGGTGGCACGGACGATCTCTCGAATCTCTCGCTTTGCTGTACCCGGTGCAATCTTCATAAGGGGCCGAACCTGTCGGGGATCGACAACGAGACCGGGGCCATCGTGACGCTGTTCAATCCACGAACCGGCAACTGGCAGGAGCACTTCGAGCAACGGGGTCCGTTCATCGTAGGTCGGACACCGGCGGGGCGTGCCACCGTGCGTGTGCTCAACATGAATGAAGACCGCCGGGTGCAATTGAGAATGATGCTTCAGAAGTCCCGCTCGCCACGGCGGCGACCGTGACGGCGTGCGGGAAGTCGGTGGGGCACCGCCGCAACCATGAAATCCGATTGGCGGGAGGTACGCATGCGCTGCTTTTTCTGCGAACGAGCCCTCGCGGTCGATGATCAAGCCGTGCATGACGCAACGGTCTGGCGCACGAGCGGCAACTTCGGGAGCCGCCTCTACGATTCGCTCTCCGAGGGCAGGTGTCTGGAAATCGCGATCTGCGACGAGTGCCTTGCCAGCCGCAAGCAATTCGTCGAGGAGGTTGTGACCGTCCATCGCGTTGAAGAGGTATCACGACGTCCGGCTGAGCTTCCGTGAGCGGCAACCGAGACACCGCAATGACGCGCATCACGGTATTGCGCTAGGCTGGTGGGGTGTCTTGCGCACGCTGTTCCAACGCCTGAACGATGAGTTCCAAGGCGTGGTTTTGCAGAGGAGCAACCCGCTGCTGATGCCGACACACCTCATGTTGAAGGGTGGCGAGTTCCCGTTTCTCGCTGTCGGTCAACTTCGAGTCATACTTCTTGTGGATGAGGGCCGCACGCCGAGCATTCTTGGCGTCCGACCAAGTCGGTTCGCTGTCCACCGCTGGGACAGTGTGATCCGCCAGCATGCACTCGATCAGCGGCCGAACATGATCGTAGACGCTCTCCGGCATCACGGCATACTTTTTCTTGGTCCGGCTGTGCCATACGAGGACGGGCCGACCTCCGCTGTCGATCTCTTCAAGCTGCTTGTCAGAAATGGTGAGTGCCATGCGGAAAGTCTAATAGCATTTCTCACAGACGACGACTCCACGTTCGCCGCCGCCGCCGGTTGCGCTCCACTTCGCCTCGCGCTACGGTCGTATCCCTGTTCCATGCGGAGCAGGAGTCAGAGCGATTCGCTCGTTCACAGAACCGTATCGAGGACGCATCGTATGGACCCGCACGCTGCCTGGAAGGAACTGCTGGAAGCCCGCTATCTGAAAGATTGGGATCGAGCCGAAGAACTCGCCACGGGGCTTTTGGACTGGCTCGACAAGGGAGGATTCCCACCAACGACAGTTGGCCACACCCGCTTGGGCAAGACGTGGCACCGCAACATCGCCCATACGACCTGCCTCTTCGTACTGGTCGATGTCAAACAGGCTCGGAAGCGAGCCAAACGGTGACGAGTTGCCGCTCACCCCGTGCCGCACAGCACGGGGTTTGACGTGTTCGTCTTGGGTGGGGCGACATGGTTGCGGCGCGACACGCGAACTCGCTTACGTCAATTGCGCTTGTCTGTTCGGAGCAGGCATCCTGCGGCTGCTTGCTCACTTTCGAGCAGGTGCGGTACGGGGATGTTCCTTGTCCGGCGTCATGTTCTTTCGCATTTCAGGAGACGATGTCATGGCCACACTGATGCACGCGCACCGCGAACTCTATCGCCGTGCCCCCGACGAACGTTTTCCGTCCGTCGATGCGATGCTCGATCACTGTCGATCGCAGCAACGCGAATCCCGCGACCTGTGGAAGCCGCCGGGGCAACTCCAGGTCGCCGAAGACGACTTCGGCCAGGTCCAACTCAAAACGGGAACCGAGGGAACGGTTCGGCTCAACGACTGGAGCTTCTCGCAACTGTGTCGCTTGGCGATGGTGAGCAAGGACACGGTCAATCGCGTCTCGGGCGAGACCGCCAGCCGGATTCTCCGCGAGACGTTGCCGCAGGGCGACCGACCCTTGCAACTGCTCGCGACGGGGGATCGACTCCGGTCGGTCCACGGTGTCACCTACAGCCGACTGTGGAATGCCGACTTGCTGGCCGCTGTCCGCGAGGTTGCAGACGACTATGTGCCGCCCCAAACGGCCTTCAACGAGGCCACCGGCCTCTACTGCGGCGAGCAGGACTTGTTCTGCTTTCTGATCGACCCCAGCGGTTGGATCGAGGTCGATGGCGAGGACTTTTGTCCGGGCTTCTTCGTCTGGAACAGCGAAGTCGGGAAGCGATCGCTCGGCATTCAGACGTTCTGGTTTCAGAAGGTCTGTTGCAACCACATCGTGTGGGATGCGAGGGATGTCACCGAGTTCACGCGCAAGCACACAGGCAACGTGCGTGAATCGCTGAACGAGGTCCGCCGACTGATTGAGCTGCAAGCGGACCGGCGGGACGAACGGCGCGATTCGTTCGCCGCCGTCGTCCGCAAGGCGATGCACGAGAAGCTAGGCGACGAAGCCGAAGAAGTCATGAAGACGCTTCAGAAGTACGACCTCGGCAAGGAAGCCGTGGCCCGTGCGGTGAAGCAACTCGGCGAGTGCGGCAAACCGTTCACGCTGTGGAATCTGGTCGATGCTCTGACCCAACAGAACGTGAGCCTGACCTATGCGGGCGACCGCACGGAAGCCGATCAAAAAGTGGCCAAACTCTTGGGGATGTCCGCCTGACGCCAACATCATCCTTTGACCAGCCCCGAGCATGACGCTCGGGGTTTCTTTTTCGCGCTAACCGGAACTACATGGGAGTCACAGCGGGCAATGAGTCGATGCAATTTTCAGGATTCCAGACTCAGCGGAATCCTGTTTGATGGAGTACATCGGTCGATGTGACCGACGCACGCTACGAGTCCACGTACACGGTTGGGCAACGATGGGATAGACTGTTGATCAACTGATCGGCTCCAAGCGAAATGCGATTATGAGCTACTTGAAATACGTCAGCAAGAGGCACGTTGAGACGAAAAAGGTGTGCGCTATGCCATCCGTGTGGTCGTGCGCCCTGCGCACTCCGCATCCTGAACCACTACGAGATCAGTTGACCAGGAAAGTTGGAGGGATCTGGATTGCATCTTTTTCGCGGTAACTGGTTCCTAAGAAGGCTGGGGGTTGCGTTCAAAACAATCCTGCGATCTATCGCTGTCAAAGCGCCTCTGAAGACATTTGACACCCGACAGGGCTCCAAATCCGATCGTATCGAAGCCGTTTACATCATCAATTTGGACCGCCAGCCTGCCCGTTGGGAGAACGTCAAAAGCGAGGCGAGGCGCCACGTGGTTGAGGGCAGGGGTCTGCTGTTCGACTTCTGTCATCGCGTCTCCGCGGTCGATGGCAAATCGTTGGACGCGAGTGAAGCGGATGGGTCGGTCAATCCGACCTACCCGCTGGACAATCAATACTATGTCGACCCGGACCCACGGCTGTTAACTCTGATCAGGGAAAAGGCGGTCCACGTTTCAATGTCTCGAGAAGAGGTCGCGGTTGCGCTTTCGCACATCAAGACATGGCGTCGTTTAGTAGCGGAAAATCGTTCCTACGCACTGGTTCTCGAGGACGACGTGTTCTTTGAGAAGGGGTTTGCCAAACAACTCAATCGGACTTGGCGGGAGCTGCCGAAAAACCACAATAACCACCCGAAGTTTGACCTCCTGTACGTTTCATTCCATGAAGTCGAGCGGGGCGCGCAGAGGATTACTTGTTCGCCGAACCTCCTGCGTCCCCTTAGGGGATACTGGTGGCTCTCGGGGTACGTCCTTTCGAACGCGGGCGCGAGGAAGTTATTGGAGTCGCTTCCTGTGACGGGCCCAGTCGATCTTTGGATGAACCACCGTTTTGCCGATCTCGATGTCTATTCCACGCCCATGTCGGTGATCTCTCAGCGGACGGATCTGCAATCGGACAACCGGTATTCAATTCTTCCACTGCTCACGCAGATCGGCGTGCAGACGGACAAGACACACTTGATTCTGGAGCAGACCAGAGGCCAGCGGCCGGTTTTCTGCGTGGGGTTCGGTCGAAAGGCGGCGGCCATCCTGGAATCAGCGATGAGCCTCTTGGGCTACCGATGCTGCAATGACCGGTGGGGACAGCATTCGGCTAACGTGGGACGGCTCCTCGACGAGAATCTGCCGTTGCTCTTCGATGCCTACATTCGTGTCGACAGCGTTTCGAAGCAAGTCCCAAGGGTTCGAGAGATGTATCCAGCTGCCGCGTTTATCTTTCCGCCCGCGGTAGAGGAGGATGGCGACGTTTCACCTGAAGAGTATTCGTCCCTAAGGGCTATCGCTCGCGGCAAAGAAGACCATTTCCTCGCCTTTGACGTTCTCGATTCCTCCGGCTGGCGCAACCTATGTAAGTTCCTACGCTGCGAGAGGCCCGGCTACCCGTTTCCCGCGCACGGGCTTGCGAATGACATTGCTGCCCTGTCGATCCAGGTCGTCAGGCGCACACCGGTTGCCGCGCGCAATTCCACTGTCCAAGAGCACGATGTCCACCCGTGGATTGTGCCCTATGAGAGGATGGCTGCCTTCGGCGTACTTCGCGAGTCCAGGGCATACGGCACACAAGCCGGGACGTTTGAATCGCTGGCCGACGACCACTTTTTATCCTTCGATGAGTCCCGGTGGACCGCTCTCACAGACTCATTTCCATCGAATCTCGCCCGATTTTGGCGAGAGAATATCGCGATCCTACGTCCCAACGGCTGCCGGATGACGCTCTCCACCAAGAGCGTCGGAGATCGTGAGTATGCGGCCGCGTCACTTTGCAGTAGGCAGTCGTACCGCTACGGCCGCTTCGAAGTGATCATGAAGCCGGCGCGCGCGCCGGGCGTGGTGACAGCCTTCTTCTTGCACCGAAACGACCCGTGGCAAGAAATCGACGTCGAGTTCCTGGGATCGGACACGACCAAGTTACTGGTCAACGTTTACTTCAATCCTGGGGATCCGGGCGCTCAGTGCAACTTCGGGAATCGGGGTACGCCTGTTGTAATTGACCTCACCTTTGACGCTGCCGAGGACTTCCACCGGTATGCCGTCGAGTGGGAGCCGCACGAGGTGAGGTGGTTCGTGGACGACCAACTGATACACGTGAGAGCCTCTTGGGAGCCTACGCCGATTCCGAACCTGCCGATGGCGGTGTTCTGCAGCATCTGGCCGCCGCGATCGAGCGAGCTTGCTGGGATGCTCAGGCACTCTGAACTACCGGCGATGAGCGACTTAAAGCGCATTGCGATGTGGGAATGGTGCGCGACCGATCCCGCTTCGCCGGCGCCAGCGACGTGAACACGCAATCGCCGACGCATACAGTGAGTCTCGAGGGAGTCGTTGTGAAGCTACGCGTGACGGATTATGTCGGCTGCGAGGCACCGCACAAACGATGACACTTCCTACTCCAATCTGGTCTGGGTCTGAAGAGGACCACACCTTCCGGTCTCAAGTCATTCAGTGGCTTCTTCACCATTCGACCGAAGAGCGGCTGCCGGAGATGGCTTGCGAAAAGCCAATCCCGAGAGTCGTGGTTCAGTACTGGCACAATCTCGACGCCCTGCCGGGCGATGTCGCCGAATGCCTGCAGAGCTGGAACCGACTGGAGAAGGACGGGTTTGAGATCCAGTTGTTCGACGATGTCAGAGCCCGGCAATTCATCGCGGCGAATTTCGAGTCCTCACACGTCGCCGCCTTTGATCGCTGTTATCACGCGGCGATGCGGTGCGACTATTTCCGCCTCTGCTACATTCTTAGGCGTGGCGGCTTCTACGTTGACGCAGACGAGGTTTACAAGGGAACGGGATGCGATTCACTATTCCAGGACGCCCAGATCAAACTACAGCCACTCTGCTACGACCTCTCGACCAACAAGATGGTGCCTCCCGAAGAGTTTCTTCGCGACACCAGGTTCCCGTCTAGTCGCATCTTTTATATGAATAACAACCCGATCGTTGCGCCGCCGGGCCACGCACTCGTCGATTTGGCACTTCAGCGTGCTACGCGCTTACTCCTACAGGGCTCCGAACGGCCAGATATCCAGTCGACAACCGGGCCGGGCAATCTCTCCGCCAGCTTGGTGCGCCACGTCGCTTGCTTGCAGACAAGCCTCGGTGCGTGGGATTTCACCATCCTGCGGGACTGGAACACCATTTCGGACTGCCGGTGGTTCTTAAGTTATCGGAACGATGAGAGGAACTGGAGGCTTGCGAACGCCACAGGCAGAGCATAAGCCCGGTCGCCTGATTCCCATCTCAAGAAGCAGGCGATTAGCGGCAGTCTTGCTCACCTCGTGCGTGCTTCGGTCCGACCAACCGACGCACCTTTTTCGTTGAAGCACACCCAAGTCACGAAGCCCGAGAACGGTTTCTCAGAAGTCCGACACGGCTCCCTCGCTCGTTCCGCGCCGAACCGCTTTGTCCGCCGTGCTCCGAGCGGCAGGGCTTGCGCGAGGTCGCGATCTCGGGCAGCGTGGTCGCTGCGTCACAGTGTCGTGACGCGCTCACCGAGAGCGTTTCGGTCTTTCGCACCCGCCCGTAGCCTGGAGATCCGACATGGCCAAGAAATCGTCCGTGCCACAGAAGAAACCGCCCGAGAAAAAGATTAGTCCCGTTCACAGCGGCATCAGCGTGGTGATCTGGCTCAACCAAGTCGATGGCGACGATGGTCCCCGACACTTTCGTGCGATCACGATTGCGCCGCGCCGCTACTACGATCGCACCGCAGGTGAATGGAAGGACTCATTGTCCTACGGACCGGCCGATCTACCTGCTCTGGTGTTCGCGCTACAGAAGGCTATCGAGTACTGCTATTCGACGCCTCTCCCCGGCCAGAAGCCGGAAGACTCCCGCAACAGCGGGGTGAATGGCAACGGAGAAACGCCGTTCTGAAGCCACGCTCTCGTGTCCGGCTCTCTGCCTTGCAGCGAGCCATCATCCCAAGTGCCCCGCATCACACGATGCGGGGTTTGTCTGAAGGCGAGGATTGTGATCATTGAATCATCGCCGCGAAGGCTGAGCGGTGGCGCATCGGGACGATTCCGTGCTACGCTGTGAACGACAATGCAGAGCGTGTCCAACGACAACTTCGGGCCGCTGGTGGCGTACCTTGTACCCGGTGCGACTGTGCTGCTCGGGTTGCGACCGTATTTCCCGATGCTTGAGCGTTGGTTCGCCGCTGTGCCACCGGATGCTCCGACGCTTGGGGGCTTTCTGTATCTGACTGTGGCGTCGCTCGCCATCGGGATGACGCTCAACGCGATTCGTTGGGCTACCGTCGATACAATCCATGCTCTAACAGGCCTGCCGCCACCAGCGCTCGATTTCTCCCGGCTGGCGTCTCGCGAACAAGCCTTCGCACTGCTCATCGACATCCACTACAAGCACTACCAGTTCCACAGCAGCATGCTGCTGGCCACAGCCATTGCGTACACTGCTCACCGAATTTATTTCGGATTCGACAAAACGACGGGCTGGCTCGACGCCAGCGTTCTGGCCCTTGAGGTGGTCTTCTTCCTCATGTCCCGCGACACACTCCGGAAGTATTACTCCCGGACCCAGCAATTGCTCGCGATTGGGACGCAGCCCGTGAAACAGCAGACCTGAAGCATCTCAACGGCGGGTCAACTGCCGCTCCAGTTGAGTCACGAACTCCAGGAAGCTGATTCCGATCGCGCGGCAGATCGTCCGGACTTCGATGATGTCGAGCCGCCGATCTCCACGTTCCATCTTACTGACCAGAGACTGTGTCAGGCCGAGTCGCTCCGCAAGTTCGATTTGGGTGATGCCTGCCGTTTTGCGAGCCGCACGGAGCAGCCGCACGACGGCGTCGTACTCGCGGGTGTAGATCGTCTTTTCCATCCAGCCCCTTGCTTTCTCGGAGGGGCGGATCGTATATTTCAAAACAGAATAGTCGAAGTTTGACTATTCTGTTTCCGAGTTCGGCTTTTTCGAGGAGGCATCACATGGGCAACGGCGGCAGTCACAAACCACAACCGCAGACGAAAGACACGAAGGAGGCGTCGAAGCAGGCAAGCACGTCCGGTTCAAAGGGGACGAAGAAGTAACCGTTTGCTTGCTGAACCAGATGTCCGCATGGCCCCGGTCGCAGCATGTTCTGCGGCCGGGGTCGTCTCTTTGAGAGGCGAGGGAAGTGCCGAACACGGTGCTTGGTCGATGCCAGCAGGCATGGACGCGATGGGCTATGCTTTCCATAGATGGCTCGCCGTAATGCGTCACCCCCACCGGCACCGGAGGAGTTGCCAGCCGAACGACTGTGCGATGCCGTGTCTGACCTCACGCAGCATGTCCACGTCCTGATCGACGTGCTCGACGACATTCGCGAAGACTTGAGTTGGATCACGCGGAACGGCATCCCAAGCAATCCCGTCCAGCACACGCGGGTTGTCCGCATGGCCCGCGATCCGTTCGCACCGGATGCTCGTGAGCATCTGGAACTCCGCACGTACACGCTGGAGCCGCGCGGGTCTTCACCGATCACGCCCGAAGTATTCGACGAACTCGTGTCGGAGATCGCCGAAGCGATGACCGTGGTCGGACAGGAGCAGCTCAACATGCTTCTGACGGCCCTCGACGATGCGCGGGCGAAGCTGATGGTGGCGATCAGGAATCCTGCCGGGACGTCAATGGAGAACAAGGCGGTTCCCATCCCTAAAGACTCATCCTCATCTTCCAAAACGACTGCACCCACAGAGTCGCGCGAACGTGGGCGGCTCTTCTGATTCACTCCCTCACGCCGCATGGCAAAGGAACAATTCCTCCATCCCGAAACGGCCGAACTGCTCAAGACCCTCGACGAGGCGGCTCATCGCAGTGGTGTGAGTCGCGGGCAAGCATTCGAGGATTTTCTGCACATGGCGGTCTGTGCATTGTCCGGTGGGCGGATGGAGGATCAGTATCTCGCGGTCGTCAAGAAGCACGCGGATGGCAAGCCGGGGAGACGCGGAGTGGACAGTCTCGCGGCACTTTACGGACAGGCCGTCGGGGCGATGGAGCAGACGCACGGAGAGATCATCGACGTGCTTGGTGATTTGTTTCAAGGCGCGATCACCTACGGTGAACACGGCCAGTTTCTGACACCCGAACATCTCTGCCGAGCAATGGCGAAATTGACCATCGGGGACGTGCCCGACGACGAGGCCCGCGAACAGAAATCCGTCTGCGATCCGGCGAGTGGCAGTGGCCGGATGCTGCTCGCAGTCGCTGAAATGCAGCCGCACTGGCTCTTCGTCGGCCAGGATGTTGACTTGCGATGCGTGCGCCTCACAGCGATCAACCTCGCGCTCAGAAACCTCTACGGCTATGTCATCTGGGGCAACAGCTTCAGCAACGAACGTCGCCTCGTCTATCGCACCGGGTTCGACTTGACTGGTTTTCTAAGCGAGGTTTCCGTCGAGGATTGCCCGAAGCCCGTTCGAGCGCTTGCCACGGAACCGGCCACGCACCCAATCGCAGCCGCCACGACAGGAGAACCACCGGTCCCAAGTAGAGAAGAATCTGGCGAACCGACGGCGAGCCGCACGAACCAGCTTCGGCTGTTTTGATTTCAGTTTCTCTCCTTGAGGCGAATCTTTTCCGCCGACCGCTCCGCGTGTCGGCCTCTTGCGCGGGGACACGAGTTCGGGCAGCGTGAAGCCCTTCGCCATGCGGCGAAGGATGCTTTCGGGCATCGGGTTTCCTTCACAACGCAGACGGAAAGGACGGCGGACCATGCTGGTCGAACGAGAGGACGGCTACTGCCGCTCGTGTGGTGGTCAATTGAAAATCATCGACGCGGACGATGCGACGATGACGGTCGAGTGCCAGGACTGTGGCGACGAGTACGATGTCGAGCCGGACGCGTTCGGAGATGGGTGCGTCACGTACTACATCCCCTTCATGACGCAGCGTCTGGAGGAAGGAGACGACACATGATCCACACGAAACGTCGTTGGATGGTGAGTATCGTCGATTCGCCGCAAACACTCGCCGAAATGCTCACGAAACGGACGTGGACTTTGTGTAGCGGCTTCGCTGTCGCGGGGTACGAGGATTACCTGTTCCTCAACGATGCCTTCCATGAAGACGGAGCACAGGAATATGCCGTCCTGACCGGGGGCGTCGCGGCCGCAACACACTGTCAGATCGAGTCGATTACGTTCTCGTGGTGCGAGCCAGCGCAGGCCCGCGAGTACATCGAAGATGTCCTGCGTGGAGACTACGACAATCAGCTTCTCGTCCGGGATCTGGTGCTGCATACCGAGTCTGTGCGGGACCACGATCGCTGTCCCCTCTGCGAATGAAGCCCGCTCCGCCCCGTGTTCATCACGGGGCGGCTCTTTCGACGATGCGCTCAGATCAGAATGCGTTCGACTTCATCCAGTGACACCGCATCGCTTCTTCGATCATAGAGTCGCGTCGTCTGACTCGACGCATGGGCGGCGATCCGTTGGGCGTGTTCGAGGAGACCGCCGTTTGAGAGGTACGCGGTAATACCCGTCGCCCGCATCGTGTGGCAACCGATCGTTCCGGGAAGGTCGGCCTTGCGTGCCCTACGTTTCACCATCGCCAGGACTTCGCGGCGATGAATGCGGCGCGAAGTGAGTTGTCGCTTCCGATTGAGCGAGCGGAACAGTGGCGTCTTCGTCTCGTGGCCGATGCCCGCTGCGGACACGTAATCGTCGAGGTACTCTTCGAGCGTGTGGTGAGCCGGGACAGCGTGACGCTTGCCCCCTTTCTCGCGGAGGTTGAGCCACATGCGGCGGCTGCGTAGTTCGTAGTCTTCTATGTCCATTGCCGTGACCGCTCCGATGCGGGCGAAGGTGTAGAGCATGGTCGCGATCAGCGCTCGGTCGCGTTTGCCGGTGATTGTGGAAACGTCAATCGAATCGAGAAGCTGCCGGGCTTCTTCGGCGGTCAGGACCGGCGTCCGCCCGACCGTCACGACATGCTTCGGCCCGCGCACCGAGGCGGCGGGATTCGCCGGCATGACTTGTCCCGTGACAAGCCAGTCGAACAGCATCTTCAGCGCGGCGAGTTTCTGTTTGACGCTCGGTCGGTCGATCTTCGTCCCGAGTTCTTCCACGTAGGCAGCGACGAGGAACGGGCTGATGTCGCGCAGCCCGATGCTCCGGTCCTCACACCAGTCGCAGAAGTCACGCACGGCTCGGCCGTAGGCTTCGCGGGTGTTCCGATTACGGATCGTGACCGTGAAGAACTCGATCAACCGCCGACTCGCGTGTTCACCAGCATCCCGAAACATTTTCGGAAGTCTGTCCAATCCGGGGAGCGAAACTTGACGATCCGAGAGAACGAGGGCGTAGTCAGTCATGCGGGCGGGGGGAAGAATACGACCGAGAGTGTATCACATAAAAAGGGTTATGGGATAGCTCTTTGACGAGAGTCGACAGTGTCATTCAACAGAGATGTGTCACCATGAGATAATTTCATTTTCAAGAATCGAGTTTGTTCGAAGTGGTTGAATTCCAAATCGATTTGCGCTGCACGTCGGCATATGGTAAAATGAATATCACAAACACACTTCCCCACCGTTTATGAGATCATCTTTCACTCATCGCGAGCATCGTCTGTTGAACTTCGAGAGAAACCCTTCGAAGCATGAGACATCGACGAATCGGCCGCAACCGGAAGCAAGATCAGAGAACACGTCTTTGCAGGAAGAAACAAACCAGCAAAACAGGCGAATGCAGCGACATGAACTGAAGCGCCAAGAAAACGATTCTCGCACTTCCGAGTTATCCGACCTAATGCAACTGGCAAATGCAATTGAGACAATTGACCGACCGAGTCGGAAGCAGTCACGTTTGGGGAAATCAGAGGGTGTCTCTCCTACAGATGACCTTGGTTCCGCAGAAACGCCGCGAACTGCTGAGCTCCGTGAGGAAGAAGTCGTAGCCAGAACACTCCGACAGATTTCAAATCTCGTCGGTGAACTTGCAGAAAGGAAGCAGTCACGTTACGAAACGGAGAATCTGAAAACTGTAGTCAACGATGATTAGCCGTATCGATTCCACGCTCTCACTCAATGCCGTAGGACAGTCTCATTTTCTGTAATTTCAACTGAAGGAATCCGCGTGGCAGTGAGATCAACGCAGACTCGTTGATTATCTTACGCTTCGGTGAGAGCACCGCTTCTAATCCGGCTCACTTCTTTACCATTCGATCTGAAATATCGTTAGGAGCCACCAGATGTTCGTGCGATGCCTGAATTCTCGCAACACCATGTTCGCCATACTGAACTACATGTTCTTGTCTGTCTTATGGGCTTGTAACAGCTCATCGGCCGAAGATTCAGTAAAGGCTCCAAATGAAATGACCGCTTCCGACTACATCAGTCGTGGGAATAGCAATTGGGAGAATGGTCGAAATAAGGAGGCTCTACAAGACTACACAATGGCCACAACGCTGGAAAAGGAAAACGCAAAGGCGTGGTGCGAATTGGCCATGCTTCAAGCAACCTGTATGGATGAGTCCATTCGTGATCCCAAAACCGCCTTGCGAAACGCATTCAAGGCAAGCCAACTTTCAAAGTTTGGTGACGCCAGTGTCATGAATTGCCTCGCTACGGCATACGCTGCGAATGGAGACTTCGATAACGCAGTCCTGTTCGCGAAGTATGCATTACTGATCGCCGGACGCAATCGTCAGGTATTTCCTATGGCTGGTGAGTTGCTTACTCTATTTGAGCACAAGGTTGCCTATGTCGGAGTCAATAGGGAGCGGCTACTAGATCGACTACCAGATGACACATCGGATCCAGACTCACGGTTTGTAAACCATCTCAATCGAGCAAATAGTTTGATTGACGAAAGAAAGTACAGTGCTGCTGTAGATGAACTGACCATTGGGATTGCGGCGCATCCAGGCGCGAAACTTGTTTATCTTGGATATGCTCTACGTGGTACGCTTTATGAACGTTTTGCTGAATACGATTCTGCGATTGCAGATGCGACCCTCGCAATCGATTGGTGGCCTAAGAAAAAGGATACAAAGGGTGGGCTTGTTGCGGCTGAGAATGTAGAAAACTTCGCAATGATGTATTTGATTAGAGGGTTCGGTCATCTTGAGAATCAGCAAAAGGATAAGGCGGCAGATGACTTTCGCATTGCCACTCAACTAAACCCGAAGTTTGCAGCAACGACTCAACCAGCACTGAACCGTCTGGAAGGAGGGCAAGGATTGAGTCCAAGTGAAATTACAAAACTGGCAATTGTCATTGTTGGTGCTGTTGCACTGTCGGCCGTCATTGAAAGGGATTTTGAGAAAACGTTGTCACGACAGGCACAGAAGCTGACGCCAAGCGTTGCTCCCAGTGACGTGAAACATAATAAGAGGCTCGGTTCTTGTTGGTCTTGTGGAGGAGACGGAATGTCTGGCGTGCCAGGATTCGAGACAAAGTGCCGGATATGTGCTGGTACCGGATTGCATCACGAATGGGTTTTTGAAAAGAAATAGCACGGTTGATCAGGTTCTTTTATCAATCGGCTGCAAGCCAGAAGCGTCTGCCTCCGAAGTGAGATTCCGATGCAGTTGTTCCCGTTCTTGAATGATGCCATCGATGGCAGCACGTTTCTGCTGTTGGCCGTGCTGTTCGTTCTCGGCATGAAACTGGTCGAGAGGGATGCCAAGCTGCAAGTGTTGGGCAAGCGGTTGGCCTTGGGAGCGTTCTTCCTGTTCGTTGCCATCACTGCGAGCTACCGGCAGCCCTCCAGTGCAGAGGCATGGGTTTCGATCATCCTGCGATCGCTGGTCTTCGCGGGAATCGTCCTTGGAGCCGCTTGGACACTTCTGCCCGTGGGTGCGTTCGTGTACGCCCACACGTTCGGTGCGCTGTCCCGAAGGTGTGAGGATTGGTCCAAGGCCGCTGGACGTCGTGCTGAAGAGCGAAAGGCTGAACGGGAACGTCTTCAGCGCGAGGCCGAGTGGGAACGTCAGCGGCCGCAGCGAGAGCGAGAAGCCAGTGAGTCCGCAACCAGGGCGGAGGCCGATGCACGGGTCAAAGCCGCCGCGCAGAAGCGACGCGAGGATGCGCGGGCGGCCTGTGAACTGGCCTATGCACTCGCCGCTCCCGAAATCGCTGCGCGGTTCTCGAAACAGGACTTCGCCGAGTTTGCAACGAAATACATGACGGACAAATTTCCACCGGAATCCGTTGAGGAACGAGCCGAGCAACTGAAGGCGATCATCAGGGAGCATCAAGAAAAGGTCGTCCCGACTCCTAAGTTCCGTTCGATTCAGGAACTGGCAGTCTGGTTCGAGGAGCGGAAGACGGAGGTCGAGGCCGTTTCGGACGCGCGGCACCGTGCTACACTGCTGGTACAGCTCAAGGAACGGTATAGCGAACTCACGTCGCAACTGCTGGCGGAGCTGACTCCATGAATTCTTTTCTGCTTGGACATCGTCATGGAACCAAGGAACCGGTGCGGATTCCCAAGGGGAGCTTTGACACCCACTGGCATATGATTGGTGGGACCGGGAAGGGCAAGACAACGGCGATTCATACGCTGCTTCACGGATTGCTGATTGATCCGACTGATGAGCCGTGTGTTGTGATCGTGGACCGGATGGGGAATCTCTCGTTTGATTTGCTGGCGTGGATGGCATCGGATTTCTGCACGGACTTCGTACGTGACCGGTTGGTCTACATCGAACCAAGTCGCGAAGAGGTGGTGATTGGATTCAACCCCCTTCACTACGAAACATTGGCTCACGGCTATTACAAAGTTTCGCGCGCTTCCGAAATCATCTTGAAGGGGTGGGCGTCGCAGAATCTCGAAGAGATGCCCCGCCTCGGGCGTTGGCTGTTCAACTCGTTTTGGGCGGCGGCACAGCTCGGACTGACGATTTCGGATTGCGTTCACTTCTTGATGCCGGGTTCGCCGTTTCACGCTCAACTTCTCAACTCGCTTCCCGATTCACTGCGGCATGAATGGAGTGACTTGATTGGGACGCGGTCGTCGGAAGTCAGCCGTATCCTCGAATCGAGCCGCAATCGTCTCAAGCCCTTCTTCGAATCACCCATCTTGCGGCAGATGTTTGGTGCGACGGACAACCGGCTCGACATGTCGCGGTTTATGCGCGAAGGGAAGATTGTTGTCTTGAACCTTGCGCCGGGGAATCGGCTGCCTGAGCAGGTGGCCGACGCGATCGGCGGACTCGTCATCAATGAAGTGTTGACCACAGCGCGCTCGTTGCCGCTAGGCGTGACGTATCCGACCTATCTCTTCTTGGATGAGTTTCAGCGGTTTGTCGGCCCCGACGTCGAATCGGCGATACCGGAAATGCGACAGCTTGGCGTGAAGCTGATGCTGAGTCATCAGTCGTTCAGTCAACTGAAACGGGGCGACACGGACCTCACGTCAATGATCTTTACAGCACAGAGTCGGATGATCTTCGGTGTCCAAGGTGAGGACGCCGATTTGCTCGCTCATGAACTCGCATCCCTGCATTTCGATCCTCGCAAAATCAAGGATGAGTGGTATTCCCAGCGTCAACGGCTGGTCGGTCATCGGATCATGGAACTCGGGAGTTGGTCCTCATCGCAGTCGGATGCCGACAACTGGAATAAGACATTTGGCCAAAACTGGTCTCAGAGTGACCAACGAGTTGCCGGAGTGATTCGTGGTGAGAGCGAGACGCGAGGCCGGAATGACGGTCGGAGCGATGGCGGCTCGCGAACGACCGGCACATCGAGTGGCTCCCATGAACAACTCGTGCCGATTCACGAGGATTACCTCGAATTGGCAGCGAGGACATATCAGTCGTTTGATGAAACACTGCGCATTTGGGCTCGCGACATCAGGCAATTGTCACGTGGTCGAGCCTTCGTGCGGCTCGTAGATGATTCGCGGCACTACGATGTTGACGTGAAAAGATCGGCACCTGGGCATCTCGCATGGGATGCCGCCAAGCTTCGTCGAGAAATGCCC
This sequence comes from Schlesneria sp., assembly GCA_031412755.1. Classification (GTDB taxonomy): domain Bacteria; phylum Planctomycetota; class Planctomycetia; order Planctomycetales; family Planctomycetaceae; genus Schlesneria. Next base: position 19,400 of record JANODP010000420.1, read on the forward strand.
GAAGTCTTTGACGACGTGGAACGGTTGATTGCGAAGAACTTTGAATCGGGGTTGTTCTCGTCGCCCCAAGAGATCGATGCCGAACAGCGAACACGACTGTTACGGGTCACGAACCGACCCATCGTGATTCCATCGACAGTCGTTCCGACCAACGTGGCAAATCCGACGGGCAAACCTGTCTCATCGTCCGGTTTCATCGACGAGCATTGAAGACGGCGATCAAATCGTCAACTGGCAGTCCCCCACCGTCGCAAATGCGTTCGAGGGCTTGGCGGAATTCGTGGCGATCAGCGGGATGGACGCCGACGAGGCGGCGATACGATTCCGCGAATTGTTGCCGCTCTGCGGGAACCGTCTCGGAGTCGAAGAACTCGGCCACGACTTCGTGGACCACGACTCTTTCGAGTCGCAGTTCCGCATCCCATGCGGCATGAGTGGCCTGTGGCGACAGTCCGACTGTCACCGGGAAATTGTGCGCCGGGGCTTGACGTTGCGCAAGAGCGCAGTACAAATACGAGCGACGCTTCTTTACGAAGTGCTCTTAGTGACGGCTCTCGTGGATTTCGCTTTCGAGCGAAGCAGCGGAGTTGCCTGAGAATCGCGTCCCGACCTTGGGAGCAACTTTTGCCGAGAACCTGAACTATTCAGGTGCCTCGGCATCTTCATTCCTAGAGGTCACCTTCATCATGGTCACGGAACGCGATCTACTCATTTTGCGGGCGGTTGCCCGTTACTACGTGCTCAACCGCGAGCAGATCCAGCGGCTGATCTTCCCCGACGACACCAATGGCCGCATCACGCGCCGTCGGTTGCAATCGCTGGTCGATGCCCATTTACTCAGCCGGCAGCCGATGCTCGTGGCGTATCCCGCGAACGGTGTCCCTGCTCCGGTCTATTTTCCCTCGCGGCCCGGCATCGAGATGCTGGCCGAGATGACGGGTGATGACTGGTTGCTCGCCGTTTCATCGCAAACCCCGTCGATGCATCATGTGTGGCATTGGCTCGCCGTGAGCGAAACGCACATCGCGTTCGACCAGGCGATCGCCTTGCAAACCGGCGTGGAGATCGTGGACTGGTTCAACGAGTTCGATGTTGTGAACTCGCATGAACTGACGCCGGAGCTTCGGTTCAAGCTTTACACGGTGCTGCGTTCGACGCCCCGTTTGGTCTGTGCGCCCGATGCCGCGTTTCTGCTGCGGACTCGCGGTCACTCCAAAGTCTTCTACCTGGAAGAGGACCGGGCGACATCGGGAGTCCAGCAAATCGCCGCCACGAAGACGCAGGGCTATGCGGTGCTCGCCGAGGTCTTCGGACATCGACGCCACTTCCCGGACGCGACCATCGACAAGTTCACCGTGTTGATGGTTGCTCCCACGGCCCGCCGACGCGATGCACTGCGGAAGGCAATTCACGACAAGCCCGGCGCGCAACTCTGGCGGTTCGCATCGGCGGAAGACATGCAGCCTGAACGATTGCTACATGAACCGATCTGGTATTCGTGCGAGGGAGACCCCGCCCCGCTCATCAAGCCGGAGGTCATCGCATGTCCATAGCTTACGTCGGTGGGTGTACCACAGGGTATTCCATCGGGTGTCCGGCGGGTGTCCGCCCCGGTACACCCCCGTTGTTTTGTGTGTTGTGTTGTATGTGTGTTCCCCGCCCCAGCTTGGGGGTGCAAGGGGCTCTCGTCGCACGGCTCCTCGACCCCTTGCCCTTGGGCCGTCCGTGGTTATTCGCTCGTGTCTCGCGAAACCCCGACGCTTGCTGCTGCTCGCTACGCCCCAAGGGCAAGGGCTGCCGCCCCTGCACCCCGACGAACCTTCAACGGTCTTCTGCATTGGTTTGGTTTCACGATCAGGCCGGTTCGTCCTCGCCGATGGGGCTAGCAAGCTGGCCCCCCCACGAGCGCTGTGTGTTGTTTTGTGAATGGAGTCTTTCGACGAAGTGTTGGCGTTTGGCCGTTCCATCCGATGACCACCGTCCGCGTCTTTCAGGGAGATGCCGACGGAGTGTCGTCGCGATGTTTTTGGCACGGTTCCGTCGGAACCGTCTTTTGTCCGTTTCCCCCCATTGCTATGGAAGGACTGAAACTCAAACCGCAGGAAGTTCCGTATGACAGCTCCGAATCGTGCTGGACGTTCACGCCCACGACGACGAAGCCCTTTGTCGTCACACGCACCGCGTTCGAGACGTTCGGCGAGGCGACGATTTTCCGGTGTCTCTTGCACCTACAGGAAGAAGCCCGTCGTCACGACGGGCTCGACAAACTGCAAGTGTTTGAAGACCAGGCAACGCACGAGAAACTGTGGTTCATCGAAGATGGAGAGGGCGGTGCGATCACCGCCTTACTGCCGGACGACTACTGATCGAACGGGGAGCTGCCCCTGACGGCTCCCCCTGATTTGCCAATCCCCTTTTCAGGTGAGCGATCCCCTTTTGATCGCCTCACCGATCCCTTTGAGTGTTTCCCCGGCCTTCGGGCCGTTCGTTCGGCTCCACCGTTTTGCCAATTCGGCGAACGAGGAGTGTCTTGAGATGAACGCTGTTGTTGATCGTTGGCCTCAACCTCACGGATCGTCCGCAGGAGGGACAATGTGTGAGAACCGAGGTCACGGTCGCAGGAGCTGAAGTCACAGGACCACCATACCCGTGCCGGATCAGTCTCATCGACTGATTCGGCGAAACTATCCCCTACCCCCTTTTTTGTATGGCCAACGCCAAAGAGTCCGCTGCCGCTCCGAGTGCAGTGAAGCCCGCGAAGGTCTTTCGCCGACGCGGCATCGCCGTCAGCGTTTTCGCCAACACGACGGAAGTTGACGGACGGCGAGTCTCGTACCACAAGGTGACGATCCAACGCACCTACCGGGACGGGAACGAGTTCAAGACGACGACTTCGTTCGGTCGAGACGATCTTCCCGTGGTGAGGCTGCTCATCAGCCAAGCGTGGGAGTTCATCCTCGACGCCGAAGCCAGTCGCGGCAGTGATGAAACGGTTTGATCGAATTCGCGGAGGGTCGCCCTGCCGACTCTCCGTACTTCCAGCGTCTCGATTCAGAGTCGTCCCACGAGATGACCAGAATTCTGACCGGAAGGAAATTCTTCTCTTCGCGGAGCACTCCCCTCTTGAGTGCTTCCGCTCTCCTTTCGCATTCGCTGCGGAAGACGATTCCACACCACGTTCCCCCCAAGAGAGGAAGTCATGGTCACGATCACCGGTTTCACGGAAGGCAAATGCGTCTGGTGCTGTCACACCGGCGAAGGCGTACAGGTCACCTTTCAGGACGGTTTGAATGGTTTCTTGTGCAAGCGAGATTTCTGGTCGGCGCTCAAAGCCCGCTCCGGACACGTTTCGCCCGCAAGTGAACCGTCCGCCGCAACGGCCACACCACGCCGTCCGGCGTAATTGGCTCTTGCGCACGAAGCACAACACTGGCAATTTGAACCTCCTGTCACCCAACGTGGTGTGACAGGACATCGCATCACTCGTTCATTCAGAAAGGCATTCTCATGGCCAAGCAGCCCGCCCCAAAGACCCAGGAACCGGAACCCGACAAGCGAAAGCCGGAGGCCGTGTTCCGGATCGGTTTCGTCAGCGCCTCGGTCTTCGTCCACGACGTGGAGTCCGACAACGGCAAGCGATCGCTCCGTTCCGTCAATCTCCAGAAACGCTACAAGGACGGTGACGACATCAAGTACACGAGTTCGTTCGGGCTGGCCGAGTTGCCGCAAGTCCTTCGCGTCCTGCAACTGGCCCAGCAACACGTCGAGTCGCGCGAAGCCAGACTGGACTTGAACGATTGATGCACCGCAGACGGTGAGGCACTTGCCTCACCGTCGTTTCTGTTGCCATAACTGACCAGAAGAAGTTTTCCGTTTCTCGGTCAGCGCGGGATAGCTCCAACCATCCCGCCCGTTGTCATGCGTCGCTTGGCAGTGTCGTTCACACGAACGTCCCACCGGCAGACCTTGGCCGATTCCTCTTTCAACGCAGGGCACTCCGCTCTTGAGTGCTTCCCGCTACCTGCATTTCGGGACGGACAGCCCGATCTGATGCGAATGCGTTATTCCGAAACGATGGCGAGTTCCGTCATCGCCATCGTTTCTTCGGCCACGAAAGATCCCACATGACCACACCACATTTACTGCGCGTCGCGGAAGTCGCGGAGCGGCTTAGCCTCTCCCCATCCAAAATCTATGAACTGGTGGAAAGCGGAGCCTTACCCCACCACAAGATCGGAGGCTCGATTCGAGTCAGTGAGGAGCAACTGGCGCGATATCTGGAATCAACGAGTCGGGAACGAGGCCCAGCAATTCCGCGAAGAACGAATGGAACCCGCCCCGCACAGGTGAAGCATCTCAACGCCGAGCGGCTTTCGCAGGCGTGGGAGAAGCAAGGGATTGATTGATGAGTGCCATTGTCGCAGACAGGAAGTCCCTCTTGCCCGCGATATGTGCGTAATGCTCGGTCATTTTCGTATCCGTATGACCCATGAGCACCGAGAGTGTCTTGATGTCGCATCCCGCAATGATGCCCCTAGTCCCGAATGCATGACGTGTGCCGTAGAGCTTGAGGTCGTCGGGTAGTCCGGCGGCCGTTCTGGCTCGACGAATCCGCAGTCCGAGATTGAATCGGTTCCAGGGCGTTTTGCGGTGTGTCAGAAAGACCCTCTCTCCTTCCTCCCGCTTCTGAATCCACTTGAGCAAGCGGATCACGACGGGATCGAGAGGAATGATTCTCGGCTCAGGGTTCTTCTGTGTTCGAACTGTCTTGTGACGATTGAGGACGATGAACCCATGCACCAAGTCTACGTTCGACCACAGGAGTTCAGAGGCTTCCTTCGGTCTGCAACCCGTTCTCCACAAGAACAGAAGAACCTGTCGGAAGCGTGCCCCAGGCGTTGGTTTTCTTTTCCAATGTCCCCCGGTTGTCCGAAGGATCGCCTGAAACTCTTCCGAAGTCATGTCTCTGCGGTGAAGACCTCGACTCTGCCTGACTCCGTCAAAGGGGTTTTCCTTGATGAGCTTGGGTTTCGCCCAATTGAAGACAGTTTGCACTGCCATGATCGCATCGCGCTTGGTCCAGTCACTGACCCACTCGGGATGTTTGTTCATCCACTCTTCCATGTGATCCGGCCGGCAGACTGTCACCTCACGCCAACCGTGAAGCTCAGCAAACGATTGAAGGTAGCCGGTCCGCAGCTTCCGCGTTTCCGGGGAGAGCTTTGGGAAGGCCACTTCGATGTAGCGTTCGATCACCGACAATACCGTTTGATTCGGCGAATCGGGAGAGGGATTGAAGCGTGCGAGCGCCTGCATTTTGAGCAGGGCATCCTTCGCAGCTTTGAGGTTGGGTTTGCCCTTGGCGAGCGGGACTTTCTTCCCGTCGCAATAGACCTTCCACCAACCGGTGCGCTTACAGAACCACGGACGAGCAGAACGAGCCATGATGACCTCCAGTAATCCGGTGAGGACCAAGGAAGGTCATGCCCAGGGGCCACTCGTTACAGCGGGTGGCCCCTTCTCATTCTGGACAGAATTGTGGACACATCAATTCAGTGTCCGACTTCTGACTCGCTTCAACCTTTTACGGTTTCAAGGTTTAGCAAATCGGGATGACAGGATTTGAACCTGCGACCTCTACGTCCCGAACGTAGCGCTCTAGCCAAGCTGAGCTACATCCCGATGAGTGCGTCTGTCGCACCAGCTATCGGCAGGTCGGAAACGGGTTGTTGATCTTTTCCGATTATGCCACCGAAAGTGGGTCGGATTGTAACAAACGAACTTTGTCGGTCAACGAACTCTGCCGGTTTGGTTCGGATGCGCCATCACACTCGTCGCGCATCACTTCGTTGTTTGCTGAAGACCGTCTCTGAGACACGATTGAATTCCAGAAGTTCGCGGGGCTCACTCACACGTGTCAGACCATTCTCGCGTTGCGACCTGCCGAAGGCACCGTTAGCCTTAGCTCGGATTATTCATGGGTCCTCTTGGAACAGTCGCAGCCTGCATGTCGCTGAGTTCGCAAGAACTCAGCCCAACTCACGATGAAGACCTGAGTTCTTGTGAACTCAGCTACGAGGCCAGGAATCATCCGGGTTAGCGACATTAAAGTTGTCCAGTCCGTTTTGAGAATCTCGGAGGGGAGGCACGATGCAGGGCTGCTGGAGATCGCTGCTGGCGTTGTTGCTGTTTGCGCTGTCGATCACGAAGCCGTGCGTTGCGCAGGAACCAGCGGCAAAAGGTCTCTTGAAGCGTGACGGTGCCATTGAGGAGGCCGTCGCGCCACTGCTGGCTCGCCGGTGTGTCGCATGCCACGCGGGAGACGAGGCCAAGGGAAAGCTCGACCTCACCACGCGAGAGAAGCTGTTGGCGGGTGGCGAGAGCGGCTCCGCGCTGGTGCCCGGTCAGGTTGAGAAAAGTCTGTTGTGGCAACGAGTCGCTGCGGATGAGATGCCTCCCAAACACCCACTCCAGGAAGACGAAAAGCGTCTGCTCAAGTCGTGGATCGAAACGGGAGCGGCTTGGTCCGGCGGTCCGCTCAATCCGCTGGCCGTTTCGTCCGACCACCGAGCCGGGTACGACTGGTGGTCGTTGCAGCCGTTGACGACGCCGAAGGTGCCCGCCGCGCGAGACGGCTGGCGAACTCGGCAGCCGCTCGATGCATTCGTCGCGGCTGCGCTGGAGGCCCGCGGCCTGAATCCGTCGCGCGAGGCCGACCGACGAACGCTGATCCGTCGGTTATCGTTCGACCTGCTCGGGCTGCCGCCTTCACCGGAGGAGGTCGATGAATTTGCGAACGATCCCGCACCGGATGCCTATGAGCGGCTCGTCGATCGTTTGATTGCGTCACCTCATTACGGGGAGCGTTGGGCTCGGCACTGGCTCGACGTGGTGCGGTTTGGGGAGAGCAACGGCTTCGAGCGGGACTTGCCTCGCCCCAATGCGTGGCACTACCGCAACTGGGTGATCGACGCCTTGAACCGCGACATGCCGTATGACGAATTCGTCCGCTGGCAACTTGCGGGAGATGTGCTGGCTCCCGACGATGTCGAGGCACTGAAGGCGGTTGGCTTCCTGGTGGCGGGTGCTCACGACACGGTCGTTCCGGTCGTCGATCGCATGCGGGCCATGATGCGGCAGGACGAGTTGGAGGACACGGTCGGCACGGTCGGGCAGACGTTCCTCGGGCTGACGGTGAACTGCGCCCGCTGCCACGATCACAAGTTCGACCCGATCTCGACCCGCGAGTACTACCAGATCGCGGCGGCTCTGTCGGGGATCGACCACGGTGAGCGAGAGTTCACGTCGCCCGAGGTGACTCGCCAGTTGAAGGAGACGCAGTCGCGCATCGACTCGCTCACCCGGCAGCTTCGCAACCAGGAAACTCCGATTCGCGAGGCCGTTCTGGCGGAGCGGGGGCTCGGTGGCGCGGGCGATCCCAAACCGGCACCAACCCCGCTCGCGGCGTGGGACTTCGCGCGTGATCTCAAGGACCAACTTGGCGGGATGCACACCACGCTGCACGGTTCGGCGAAGTTGGAGGCGAACGGCCTCGCGGTGGATGGCACGTCTTACGCGAGCACCGCGCCGCTGGCTCGCGATCTGTTGGAGAAGACGCTCGAAGTGCGCGTCCGCTTGAAGGGGCTGGAACAACGCGGCGGCGGCGCGATCAGTTTGCAGACGACCGATGGCAACTCGTTCGATGCGATCGTCTACGGCGAGCAGGAATCCCACCGCTGGATGGCGGGGAGCAACGGGTTTGTACGGACTCTGTCCTTTGAAGGGGCCGCCGAAGAACAGGCCGCCAGGGAGTTCGTCGTCCTCGCGCACGTCTACCGCGCCGACGGCACGATCGTTTGTTACCGCAACGGCCAGCCGTATGGGAAACCGATTCGCAAGGAGGCCGCGTTGAAATTTGAGGTGGGCCAGTCGCAGATCGTGTTCGGCTTGAGACACGGCACGTCGGCGGGAGGCAACCGCATGTTGACCGGCCTCATCGCATCGGCCCGTTTGTACGACCGGGCGTTGTCCGCCGAAGAGGTCGCCATCGCGGCCAGCTCGGCCAACACATTTGTCACCGAGGCCGAGATCGCCGCAAAGCTGTCTGCGGAAGATCGAGAAGCCCGAATCGCCCGACTGGCTGAGCTCCACAACCTGCGACTCAAGCAGGCCGACCTCACGAAGAACGGTCCGGTCAAACTTTACACGGCCATCGCCACGCAGCCGCCGCCGATGAGGGTCCATCAGCGCGGCAGCGTGACCTCACTCGGTGAGGACGTGGCTCCCGCTGGACTCGCCGCGATCAAGGGCCTCGAGGCCAACTTCGGTCTCAAACCCGACGCGATCGAATCGCACCGTCGCGTTCGTCTCGCCCACTGGATCACCGATCCCCGCAACTCACTCTTCGCGCGCGTGATGGCGAATCGAGTCTGGCACCATCACTTCGGCGCGGGTTTGGTCGAGACCCCCAACGACCTCGGCTTCCACAGCGGCCGGCCGAGTCATCCGGAGTTGCTGGAGTGGCTGGCGGTGGAGTTTCGAGGGGGAGAGGGCGAGACAAGGAGAGGGGGAGAACCAGCATTGAGCGACCCTCTGTCTCCCCCTCTCTCGTTCTCCCTCAAGCGCCTTCACCGTCTCCTCGTCACCTCGGCCACGTACCGGCAGGCTTCGACGTTTGATGCCGCGGCGGCGAAGGTCGATGCGGGGAACCGGGCGCTCTGGCGGATGAATCCGCATCGGCTGGAGGCTGAATCGGTGCGCGACGCGATGCTCGCCGTGGCGGGTGAGTTGAATGATGAGCTGGGCGGCAAGGGCTACTCCGACACGAATTCGTACTTCTTCAAAGGGACTCAGTTCTACGACCCGATCGACCCGACCGGTTTTCCGAACCAGCGCCGCACCGTCTACCGCATGTCGGCGCGAGGCGGTCGCAGCCCGTTTCTCGACACGTTCGACTGCCCCGACCCAAGCACCACCACACCAAAACGCTCGTCCACGGTGACGCCGCTGCAGGCACTGTCGCTGATGAATCATTCGTTCGTCCTGCGCATGGCCGATCAATTTGCGGCCCGTTTGAAATCCGAAGCCGGTCCCTCACCGGAGGCACAAGTTCGTGCGGCCTATCGTCTCCTTTATGGCCGCGCGCCCGATCCTGACGAAGTCGCGTTGAGCCTCGATTTCGTGACGCGCCGCGGTCTCTCCGCGTTCTGCCGTGCGATGTGGAATTCGTCCGAGTTTCTGTTCGTGGATTGATTTCCTTTTGGACTGCGGCGGCTCGAAGCCGCTTTTGGATTTTATTGGGTCGCGTCTTCCGGGAGATTGCCCGACATGAAAACTCAGTTGATCGACACGGCCGCACTGGCGGCGAAAAATCCAAAATGTCAAAGCGGCGTCGAGCCGCCGCACTCCCAAGGTCGTCGCGACTTTCTTTCGTGGTCCACGCATGGCCTGACCGCGACGGCGTTGATGAGTCTGCTTCACCGTGATGACCCGCTGCGTGCGGCCGATGCGGCGGCGAAGGCATTGCAGCCGCAGACCGCCACGCCGGGCGAGGCCGCCGATCCGCCGCCGCATCTGGCGCCGAAGTGCAAGCGGGTGATTCACGTCTTCTTGTGCGGGGGGATGAGTCACCTCGATTCGTTCGACTACAAACCGCTGCTCGCGAAGTATCACGGCCAACCGCTCCCTTCGACCGAAAAGCCCGAGACGTTCTTCGGGAAGATCGGCCTCATTCGGAAAAACGATTGGGAGTTTCAGCAGCACGGCGAGAGCGGCCTCTGGATTTCGAACCTCTTCCCACACATTGCCGGTGTCGCCGACGAGTTGACGGTGATTCGCTCGATGATCGCCGACTCGGCCAATCACACGCCGGCAACGTTTCAGGCCAACACCGGTTTCCGCTTGAACGGCTTTCCCGTGCTGGGGTCGTGGCTCAGCTATGGCCTCGGCTGCGAGACGGACGATCTCCCCGCGTATGTCGTCCTGCCCGATCCGCGCGGCCTTCCGGCGGGGGGAACGATCAACTGGTCGAACGGGTTTCTGCCGGCCCGCCATCAGGGAGTCGCCTTTCGGACGAAGGGGCAGCCAATTGATGATTTGTTTCCCGTGTGGCCGGGTCGCGCTGAATCGGCCAACGTCTCGCAGAGCGAGACGGCGACAGACGAGGAACGTGAGACGCGCGAGTTCGTGGCAGCGATCAACCGACGGCATCAGGCGACTCGGCCCGAGAGCGACCTTGCGGCGCGGATCAAAAGCTACGAGCTGGCTGCCAAGATGCAGTTGTCGGTTCCGCGTGTGACCGATCTTGCGGGAGAGACCGCCGCGACTCAGGAGGCTTACGGGCTGAACCGCGACGAAACCGCCGAGTTCGGTCGAAGCTGTCTACTCGCGCGGCGGCTGCTCGAACAGGGCGTGAGGTTTGTCCAACTCTTCGCGGGCGGTTCGTTCGGCTCGCCGCGCATCAACTGGGACGGCCACGAAAGCGTGAAGGAGAACCACACGCAGGAGGCGCTGCGCGTCGATCAACCGGTTGCCGCCCTGCTGCGCGATCTGCGTCAGCGCGGGATGCTCGACGACACGCTCGTCCTGTTCACCACCGAGTTCGGCCGCACGCCGTTCGCCCAGTCCGAGGCCAACACCGTCGGCGGCGGACGCGATCACAACATGTACGGCTTCAGCGTCTGGATGGCCGGCGGCGGTTTGAAGCACGGTTTGTCGTATGGCTCGACGGACGATGTCGGCTGGAAATCGGTCGACAAGCCGGTCTATTGGCACGACTTCCACGCGACGGTTCTCAACCTGCTCGGCATCGACCACCAGCGTCTGACGTACTACCACAACGGCATCGAACGCAGGCTGACCAACGTGCACGGCGAAGTCGTGCGCGACCTGCTCGCGTAACGACAAGCAGCGAAGACGAGAATGCGATGCGGCCAGACCCCGGACATCACGACGAATCACCACCGGAACGCCGCGATCCTGTTTCCATCGCGGAGGCCGAGCGCGAGGCGTATTTTCGTTATGGGAACTCGCTCTTAGATGCCCAGCGATCGGCGATCAGGACGGCCATGTTTGGGCCGCTGCCCTTCATCGCGATGTTCGTCATGGGCTGGACTATGAGCCTGAGGGAGCATGGGTTTGCGCCAATAACGATGACTCAGCGGATCGGAACGCTGCTGGCGTGGCTATTTGCGGTCGTGGTGTCGGGGATCGTGTACGCCGTCATTGTGGGTCTCGTCACGGGAGGATTGGCTCATCGAATTGCATTCGAGACGACTGTTCCAGTCTCACGCCTCGCCGTCGCACTCGCGTGGGTTGTCAATCTGACTGTTTGGGGCTGGTGGTTGGTACTTGTTTGTGGCCCGGGAATCCCGTGAGAAGATGTTGAATGGCGATCAGCGTCTTAAGCCGACGATCGCCTGCCGTGGCAACGCGCCGACTCACATGTTTTTTGAACGGACAACTCCAACGAAAGTCAGCACAATGAAAGCGAACTTAAAATCGGGAGCGGTGTGGTTGGTGATCGGGGCGGCGCTGGTGTGGATCGCCCGGCCGGGCGACTGGGTGCGGCCGGCGACGGCTCAAATGGGAGCGACCGCCGCGGTGGTCGAGTGGGAGTACACCTCACAGAACGTCGATGCCGCTTCGGTGCAGACGAAGCTCAACGAGATTGGTTCCGCCGGCTGGGAGGCGTTCTCGGTGTCGAGCACGGATGCCACCGTCGATACGGCCGGAGATGGCAAGCCGCATGTGGTCACCCAGCGAATGGAAATCTCCGCCAAACGCCCGAAGAAGCGGTGACACGCTCGCCGGAGCCCTGCGGGACTCGCCGCCGCGCTGCGTGGCCCCGCGGTGGGTCGTATCGCCGGGAACGACACCTCATCGGGTTCACTCCTCGTTCGCTCCGCCGAGCGTGACGCTGATCTTGTACTTCTGCTGCAAGTGGGCGCGGGCGTGGGAGGTGGGGTTTCCAGGAAGTCGATTACGGCACGGCTGCAAATGGCCAGACGAGTGGAATCAACACGATGGCGGCCACCCAGAACAGCAGGTTGAGCGGCAGGCCCACCTTCACGAAGTCGCTGAAGCGATAGCCGCCGGGACCGTAAACCATCATGTGAGTCTGGTACCCGATCGGTGACGCAAACGCGAATGACGCCGCCAGCGTGACGGCCATCAAGAAGGGGCGCGGGTTGCAATGGCTCAGCGCGGCGGCATTGATGGCAAAGGGGAAAGCCAGTGCCGCCGCGCCGTTGTTCGTGATCAGCTCATTGAGGACCATCGTCATGAAGTAGATCGCCGCCAGCGTCGCATACGGTCCGAACGGCTGAGTGAATTCCACCATGTGCCGCGACAGGTATTCGGCGGCTCCGGTTTTTTCCAACGCCGTTCCCAAGCCAAACGAAGCTCCGATGGAGATCAGCACCGACCAATCGATCGCTTGCCGGGCATCGGACGTCGAGAGGCAACCGGAGGCGATCATCAAGCCGGCCGCGACGAACGCCGTCAACATGGGGTCCATCAGCTTTGCAGTCATGACCACGATCATGCCGATCAGGATCAGCACCGCCACCCACCACCGGTCGTGCCGCAGTGGAACCGAGTTGTCGACATCGCTCACGAGGTAAAAGTCGGGATTGTTGCGGTGTGACTGCACGAAGTGCGAACCGGTCTGCAACAACAAAGTATCACCGGGAGCGAGCTTGACCTCACCAATTTTCGTGCGCACGCGCTCGCCATTCCGATGAATCGCCACGATCGCGGCGTTGTACCGCGAGCGGAACCCGGCCTCGCGAACCGTCTGTCCGACGAGCGGCGAAGACTGACTGATCACAGCCTCAACCAGGCGGCGGTTCTGTCGCACGGTCCTCGTGGAAACTTCGAAGCTCGCATCTTCCGCGGGCAGCAGGCCGGGAATCTTCTTCAGGTCGACGATCGTGCTGACCACGCCGGTGAATGTCAGCCGGTCTCCCGTCTGGATGGCATCGTCCGGAGACACGGGACCGATGATCGTCCCGCCGCGATCGATCTCAAACAGGAACAAGCCGGGCAGATTCCGCAGTCCGGACGCCTCCACCGTTTGACCGACGAGACGACAGGTCGGTTGCACCAGCATCTCCACCAGATACTCGCGGCGCGAGTCACCCAACTGTTCGATCAGGTCTTTCCGTTCGGGCAGCAACCGGCGTCCGATCGTCAACAAATAGACCAGCCCGAGCAATGCGCACGGGACGCCCACCCAGGCGATCTCAAACATCGACATCGGTTGCATGTTGGCTTTGCGCATCAACCCGTCGACCACGAGGTTGGTGCTCGTCCCGATCAACGTGCAGCAACCACCCATGATTGTCAGAAATGACAGCGGAATGAGCAGCTTCGACGGTGCGACGTTGTTTTTGCGGCACCAGTCGAGCACGACCGGGATCAACAGCGCCACGGTGGATGTGTTGTTGAGGAACGCGGACTTCGTGGTGCAAAAGACGGCCAGGCACAACAGCGCCCCGACCTCGGTCTTGATCGGGCTCAGGAACCTGTGTCCGATGGCGTCCATCACCCCGGTCTCACGGAGACCGGCCGCGACGACCAACAACCCGCCCACCATCAGCACCGCGTTGTTGACGAATCCGCCAAATGCGTCCGCCGGACTCAAGATGCCCAGCGCCGAGAGCAGCACGATGGCCGCCATAAATACCATGTCCGTCGGTGCGATTTCTTTGGCCAGGAAATACAACACCACCAACGTCACGCCAATGGTGATCCAGGCTTCATTGCTCATGAAAACTCCTTGGTCACGGATCGCGTCGTCATCCCAAGATGGACGCATCTGGTCACGGTTGCGTATTGCTGCGATCTTGCCGAACAGATGCCAACCAATCGGCATCGTCAAGCCCGCTTCCAACCGAGGCGGTCCGCCGTGCTCCGTCCGCGAAGGGTATCGGGGTCTGGGTGATGTTGAAAGCGACGCAGAGTGTGTGCAGCAACGTGGAACACGCCATGCGGCAACAGCATCTTCTGCTTTAGCCGCCAGTGAATTCGAAGAACACTAAGTGAAACCGCATTGAACTCTGGGTAGCTGAATTCGCAAGAATTCAGTCAGTTCGGTGAAATCTGAACTCTTGCGAGTTCAGCTACCGCCTACTTTCCTCTGCGGGTCTACTTAGCGAGCGAAGCCCCCCAATGGTGTCCGGCGTGGCCGGGAGTGTGTCCCCTCACGAAGGCCAGCCCTGTCTGGCCGATCAACTCGCACTCAAGCAACAAAACAACAGGGGCCGGGAACTGAGTTCCCGGCCCCTGTTCGCATCATGACGATCGCGACGGGCGTCCCACCCACAAACCGGATGGACGCGATCCGGAGACATCAGCCTCGTGGCGGGTAGACACCCTGCAGGGCGATGTTGAAGTTCAATGTCAGGTACGGTTGCATGTTGTTGTGCGGCAAACTACCACCCGCCGGGCCGAGGACGCTAGGATTCATCGCACCCAGATTCGCCGCCGCCGTATAAGCCGTGCCGCCGTTGGAGCGACCGAGTGACGTCGTCGGGGCCGGAGTGCTTCCACCTGCGGGGGGCGGATTGTTGTTGCAATTCTCCGTGTGAGCATGCGCCGGCATTTCGGACTCCAACAACGTAACGAACTCCGAGCCACCCATTTGGCCGAGATCGTACAGCGACAGCCCGGGCCCTTGTCCGGGATGCATGACCGAGCGCCCTTGGATGTCGGGGAGGGCGAAGGTGGACTGGCCGTTTCCTCCATAGGTCGTGCCGAGCAACGAAAACAACGCCGTGTTCTGACTGAGTGGCAAGAGCTGCCCGTTGCAGAAGGCCCAACCCCTGGGGGCGAAATTGAAGGGAAAAATGCGGATTTCAGCAACAAATGGATCGGCCATGAGTAACGACTCCTTACGAAGGTGATGGGAAGATTCCAAACAGGCTGATGATGTAATTGATGCAGATATACGGCTGCAAGTTTTCGTGCGGCTGGCTGCC
>JANODP010000421.1:0-2358 GCA_031412755.1 Schlesneria sp.
TTATCTGTATAAAAATCTGGTTGTGGTTCTTTTTGTGTGCCACGCCTTGTGTCTCCGTTGGGGGTGCAACCACCCACCGCTTACCTCCACCCCCTTCGCACACACCGGGCGTGCCACACTTGGTCCTTCGTCAAACTGACCCACTACCCAAATTCCGAAACAGAATTGAACAGGTCACCATGCACGGCGTTTCCTCGCATCTTCCTCCGGTGGTTTCCGTGTCGAAAACACACGGCCGCGCCGCGCAGCAGGATCCTGCCTGGCTCCGCTACTCGTTGATTGGTGCGGCGATGGCGGTCATCGGGTTGCTGATCATCGTGCCCGTGGTCAGCGTCTTCTATCAGGCGTTTGCCGCGGGGGCAGGCACGTACTGGAAGAATCTCACGGCCGACCCCGACACGCGGCACTCGATCTATCTGACGTTCCTGGTCGTGCCGGTTTCGGTGGCAGCCAACGTGGTCTTCGGAGTCGCAGCGGCCTGGGCCATCACGCGCTTTCGCTTTCCCGGCCGCACGCTGCTGACGACGCTCATCGATCTGCCGTTCGCGATCTCGCCGGTCGTTGCGGGGCTGATGTTCCTGCTGTTGTTCGGCATGCAGGGCTACTTCGGCCCGTGGCTGCGCGAGCACCACATCAAGATCGCCTTTGCGCTGCCGGCACTAATCCTCGTGACGACCTTCGTGACGCTCCCCTTCGTCGCCCGCGAGCTGATCCCCGTGATGGAGGCCATCGGCGCCGATGAAGAGGTCGCGGCGATCAGCCTCGGCGCGAACGGCTGGCAGATGTTCTGGCGTGTGACGGTCCCCAACATCAAGTGGGGGCTGCTGTATGGCGTGATCCTCTGCAACGCCCGCGCGATGGGCGAGTTCGGCGCGGTCTACGTCGTCTCGGGCCACATCGCCGGCCAGACCGACACGATGCCGCTGCGCGTCGAGAAGCTGTTTCAGGAATACAACAACCCCGGCTCGTTCGCGGTCGCGTCATTGCTGACCTCGCTGGCGCTGGTCACGCTGTTCATCAAGATCGTTCTCGAACGCAAGACTCAGCAGCAACTGAAAGAAGCAGCGGAGACGCAGCAGGAACAATAGAAGTCAGAGATCAGAATCCAGAAGTCAGAAGTGACGATCTCCTCCGCTCTTGATTGGCGACCTGCCACCCACCACCCACTGCCCACCATCCACTACTCCCTCACCACAGGCCACCATGAGCATCGTCGTCAAGAATCTGACCAAGCGTTTCGGCAGCTTCACTGCGCTGGATGATGTCAGCCTCGAAGCGCCCAGCGGGTCGTTGCTCGCGCTGCTGGGGCCATCGGGTTCGGGCAAGACCACCTTGCTGCGCATCATCGCGGGACTCGAAGGGGCCGACCGGGGTCTCGTGCTGTATCAGGATGAAGATGTCACGCATCAGTCGCCGAAGGACCGGCAGGTCGGCTTCGTCTTCCAGCACTATGCCCTCTTCCGCCACATGTCGGTCTACGAGAACATCGCCTTCGGAATGCGAGTCCGCCGAAAGCCACAGGCCGAAGTCGATGCCCGTGTCCGCGAACTGCTGCACCTCGTCCGGTTGGAGGGATTGGGCCAGCGCTATCCGTCGCAGCTTTCTGGCGGACAGCGGCAGCGCGTCGCCCTGGCCCGCGCGCTGGCGGTGCAGCCGCGCATCCTGTTGCTCGACGAACCCTTCGGGGCTCTCGACGCCAAGGTGAGACAAGAGCTGCGCCAGTGGCTGCGGCAGCTCCACGATGAGATCCACCTGACGACTGTCTTCGTCACGCACGATCAGGAAGAGGCGTTCGAGGTGGCCGACCGGGTCGTTGTCATGCGCGCCGGCCACATTGAGCAGTCTGGTACGCCACAAGAGGTCTTCGATCACCCGGCCACTCCGTTCGTGATGGACTTCCTCGGCAACGTCAACGTCTTCCACGGTCGGGTGGAAAGCGGGATGGCTCATTTGGGCGCGCTGCAGGTTGCCTACCCCGAGTACCCGCACGCCGAGTCCCGCCAGGCGACGGCCTACGTGCGCCCGCACGAATTGGACATCGAGCACGCGCCGTTCGGACCTTCCAGCCTCGAAGCCCGCGTCATGCAGATCAACCCGGCGGGATCGGTCGCCAAAGTGCGGGTCTACTCGGATGAGTTCGGCCTCGCTCTGAACGTCGATCTGAATCTGGAACGCTACGCACAACTTCGAATCAAAACAGGCGACCGAGTCTTTGTCGCCCCGCGCAAGGTCCGCGTCTTCATGCCGGAAGCCCAGGATTACGTGATCTGAGGACTGCGAAGGCGAAGTCCTCACAAACGGCCTGGAAAACTTGGGTGCAGTCGCCAATTGGTGGTCGCTGTTTTTTGTCCCCTCTCC
>JANODP010000422.1:0-3054 GCA_031412755.1 Schlesneria sp.
CTCGGCCTTGATCTCATTCTTCATCCAAAACGGCGGGCATTCGTTGCGCGGGCGAGTGTCCCAGCCCGCACTGGCAAAGGTGATGCTGGGAACGCGCAGGGCCTGCCACTTCTCCCAACGCTCATGGCGGATGATGGCGCACTGCTCGGCATAAGTCGGCTGTGTCATGCTGTAGCTGCCGCCGCGAGCGTAGGCGGACACGGCGTCGAATCCGATCGCGGTCATGTCCTTCGCATCCTGCTCCGGTCGGTAGCCCATGAGCACCAGATACGGCGACTTCAAGCCGGCGGCGAGCGTTTGTCGCCTCAAGTCATCCCACTCGGGCCTGCCGAGCTGCGTGGGTTGCTCAAACACAAACAACAGCGGACGCCCATCGAGCACGGTCTGGTAATCGGGCCGCTGAAAGTGTTCGACAAGTCGCATCCAGCCCGCGCTGCCGATCTTGTCCAGCCGATGACCTTCCTCGACCAGACAATAGCGGATGCCACGTTTGTCTTTGGCGGCGAGATAACGGTTCAAGGCGATGCTCATGCCCGGAGCCTCGTCCCAGTAATCCACGACGGCCCAATAGTTCAGCCGTGCTGCCGCGGCATAGGCGAGCTCCTGCTCCATAATGACCTGAGAATCGCCGTTGATCCGCACCGAGCCTTCGCTCTGCAACTGCGCAAACCACGGCAGGCGCAAATGATACTTCGGCAGCCCGAGCGACGCCTCGACCGCCTTTGTCACGGTCGCATCTCCATACCAGCCATCCCAACGGATCGCGCCGACGATGGGGCCATCGTCACCCGCCTGCAACGCGGCCAGCGGCGCGAGCAGCACGGCGGTGAGGAGTGCGAGTGTGTGTTTCATGAGGGTGTGCTTTATGTAGGAGATGTGCCTATTTCAAAATGCCGTTTGCTTTCAGGAAGTCGATGGAGTGTTTCATCGTCAGATCGCAATCTGCATCACTGTTCCCTTTGCGGAACGACGCGCTGTTGAAGAAGCCGTGGTCTTTGCCTTCGAAGGGGATGAGCAAGCATACGTTCCCCGCTTCCATCATGAGCTTGTTGAAGCGCTCTGCGTTCTCGAAGGGGACTGTCTTGTCGGCCGTTCCGTGGAGAATCAGCGTCGGCACGATTCCCTTCCGCACGTGGTGACAGGGAGAGATGTCTGTCTGTTGCTCTGGCTTGAACTTCTTCGCGCCATAGCCCTTGGTAGTCGTGTCGAGTACGGGATTGAACAGGATCATCGCATTCGGGGCGGAGCTGATGCTCGTCTTCTCACCAGGTTCTTCCGTGCCTGCAATGACACTCGTGCAAGCCGCCACATGGCCTCCTGCTGAACCGCCCGCAGCCACGATCCGATCAGGATCGACGCCCAGTTCCGCTGCGTGCTCGCGAACCCATCGGATCGCCGATTTGCCATCCATCACGCACTCGAACGGGGTCGTTTTGTTCCGACTTCCCACGCGATAGTCGGCCGAAAACGCCATCATTCCCTGATCAGTCATGGCTCGCGCTTGTTGATAAAACTGCTTCGTGCTGCCGCCGCTCCAGCCGCCTCCGAAAAAGAACACGATCGCAGGCCGATGATCCGCAGCTTTGAATCCAGCAGGCTCAAAGACATCCAGCTTCAATTCAATGCCATCCACCGACTTGTAGGTCACTGAACGAGTGGGCGCGATCTCCACAGCCAGGGCTGGCAAAGCCCCAAAGTTTAAGACAACGCTGACGAACAGCATGAGGGTGTGTTTCAGCATGGTGGGTTGGGATTCGCTGGACACGTCACTCACCCTTCTTCCTTTTCTTCTGGTTTGCCTTCTTCTCACCTTGATCGTTGGTCTTCCACCAGTCCGGGCCTTCGGCTTCGATCTCGGTGTTGAGTTTGACCAGCGCGGTTTTCATTTCCAGAAACTTGGCGGGTTGGGCCGCGCTGAGTTCGGTCTTTTCCTGCGGATCGTTCTTGAGGTCGTACAGCTCAAACTGCGTGAGCCGTTCGTCGGCGAGGATCTTCCAGTCGCCGATTCGCATGGCCGTCTTCAGCGGTCCCGGTGCGATGACGCAGCGCCAGTAAAGCGGACGAGCGCGTTCGACCGCTCGGCCTTCGAGCGCGGCCAGTAAATTGCCGCCGTCCAGAATTCGGTCGGTCGGCAACTTCGCTCCGGAGATCCCGACGGCCGTGACGAAAATGTCCGAGCCGATCACCGGCACATCGCTCGTCGTTCCGGGTTGAGCTTTGCCCGGCCAGCGGACGAGGCCGGGGACGCGGATGCCTCCTTCGTAAACGGCTCGCTTGCGACCGCGCAGGCCGCCCGTCGAACCGCGTCCGGGTGTCTTGATGCCGTCTCCTTCGGGGCCGTTGTCGGAGGTGAAGAAGACCACCGTGTTGTCCGCCAGTTTCAACTCGTCGAGTGTTCGCATCAGTTTCCCGAACGCATGATCGAGCTGTGTCACGTTGGCGTGATGCTCGCGCTGCACGTCGTCGGTCAGGTCGGGGTATTTGGCTTTGAACTCGGGCGAGGACTTGATCGGGTAGTGCGGTTCGTGAGCCCACACCGACAACAGAAATGGCTGCGACTTGTCGCGATGCTGCATCAGCCAGGCGGTGGCCTCATCGACGATCAGCGGTGCGGAATAGCCTTCGAGCTTGCCGACCGGCTGGCCGTTGCGGACGAAGTTGCTGGGATTCTCGTGGCTGGGAGCCGCGTTGTTCTGCGTCGCCAGCCACCAGTCGTAGCCGTGATCGTTCGGTTGCGGCTGCGTCGGCTTATTGAAGTGCCCGTTGAGATGCCACTTGCCGACATGACACGTCGCATAGCCGCGCTCCTTGAGCAGCTTCGGCAGCGCGATCTCGCTGGTCCGCAGATGAATCTCGCGACCTTCGGGAATCCAGGTGAAGACGCCGTTCCGGTACGGAGTCCGTCCGGTGAGAATCGCCGACCGCGACGGACTGCACACCGCGCACGCCGCGTAACACTGAGTGAACCGCGTCCCCTGCTTCGCGAACGCATCGAGGTTCGGCGTCTGAATGATCGGATGCCCGTAACAGCCAAGATCGCCATAGCCGAGATCA
>JANODP010000423.1:0-23365 GCA_031412755.1 Schlesneria sp.
GGGTTGCGTCATTCGAGAAACGCCGATGACGGAACCCCGTTGGGGTACATGGGCGGTTGAACCGTTCCCCCCAGGGTAGCTCGCTTCGCTCGCAACCCTGGGCTATGGGACACAACTCCATCGGTGTAAAAGCAAATACGAACTCTGCAAACTTGGAACTACTGAAATTGAAAAAGGCATTGGCCCCGGCGTCGCCGTCACCCCTGCACTTCCTGCTCGCGCAGCGGCCTCCTTACGAACTGGGGCCGCCAGGTGTTGGACGCCCTCGTCATGCCAGCCGATTGACACCCTGACATTCACGAAATATAGAAGGATTCCCTTCACACTCACTGCGGCTGTTGCGGCAGGTCAGGAACCGACCGGATGACGGAACAGACTGATTTCGACGAACTGCGACCCACCCTCGAGGCGTGCGAGGCGTCGCTCGACTACCGCTTCCGCGATCGGCAATTGCTGTTCCTGTGTCTGACTCACGCCTCGATCGCCCGCACCCGCCTGGAATCGAACGAGCGACTCGAGTTCCTGGGCGATGCCATCATGGGGGCCATCGTCTGCGAGCAGCTCTTTGAACTCTATCCCGACAAGACGGAGGGCGAGCTCACGCGCATCAAGTCGGTGATCGTCAGCCGCACGACCTGCGCCAAACTCAGCGCCGACATGAACCTCGATTGTTGTGTGCAACTTGGCAAGGGGCTGTCCGATCACGAGACGATCCCCGCCTCGATCATGGCCGCCGTGTTTGAATCGCTGGTCGCCGGGGTTTACCTCGACGGCGGATACGACGCCGCCCGCGTCCTGGTTCGCCGCCTGATGGCTCCCGAAATCGAACGGACCGTCGAGACCAGTCACGGCAAGAACTACAAGAGTCTGCTGCAACAACTCGTGCAAAAGAACAATCGCGCCACGCCGGTCTATCAACTGCTCGACGAGAAGGGGCCGGATCACTCGAAGTGCTTCCAGGTGGCGGTCGTCGTCGGCACCGACACGTTCGCCGCCGCCTGGGGTCCGAACAAGAAGGAGGCCGAGCAGCGCGCGGCAGAGAATGCGTGGTGCCAGCTTCAAAGTCAGCACCCCCCGTTCGACTCCGACGAGTTCCCGCTCGTCGACGAGTCCCCGTCCACCTGACCGCGGATGATTCACCACGGAAAACCCAGCGCGGGTCTTCACCCGCAACCCAATCCGACGCAAAGGCGCGAAGTCGCTAAGAGACGCAAAGTCGCCTGCTCCCGGGCTGGTGTTTGAACGATCAGAAACTCTTCAAGTGTCTCCTTCCGAGGCTTGGCGATCCTTGGCGTCTCCGCGTCTTGGCGTCAATTCTGCGCGGCGCGCGAAGAAACAGAATGTCAGTAGTACGGAAAGTCACGGAAGGAAAGGCATGAAAGGACTTGCTCGCAGGAACCACATCCGTGTCGGTCTGCAGTCGGGCGCTGCACTCCTCATCACAACTTTGCTTCTTTCCGTGAGCTTCCGTGTTTTCCGTGGTGGCCATGAATCATCCGGGGGACCGCGCTCGCCGCTCAGGAAGCCGGCTGCAACTGGGCGAGCGGCGTCCGCAGAAAGAAGACGCCCGGTCCGCCGGGCTGGCCGGCATCGACGTCGTAGAAGATCGTGCCGAGTGTCTCTTTGTCGAGTTGGACAGTTTTCGGGCAGGCTCGTCCGCCGATGGGGCGGCCGGGATTGTAGAAGTCGATCGCACCCTCGAAGTCCCAATTCTGGCCGTCATCGCGCGAGACCACGAATCGCCATCGCTCACCACCGACACCCGGCCCGAGAACCTCCGACGCCACCAGCCAGCCGTTGTCGACCGCCATCAGGTCGTAACGCCAGCCATCGGCTCCAATTTTTGGAAAGGGTGAGATCGTCTGCCATGTCTGGCCGTCATCGGTGGACCGCAAGCCCGCACCGCTGATCAGCGTCTTCTTCGCTGTTCTGACGATGGGCACGAGACCGTGATTGCGTCCCTCGCCAAACGGACGACTGGTCTCGGTGGTCGGGTCATACACGACCGTGCGGTCCATCAACGAAAAGAGCCACACGTTGCGATCCAGTTCGACGATCGGATGCCTCAACACGCTATGCGGCTCGGGCGTGGCGGGCTTGGGCAGGCTGACCGGCTCGGACCACGTCAGCCCTTCGTCGGAACTGATCGAGAACTGCGCGAACCGCGACTTGCCCCCTTTGGCCTCGGCATCGGGATACCACGTGTTCCAGACATGCACGACGCGCCCATCGGCCAGCGTGGTCAGCGAACCGGGATAGATCGCGATCTTTTCCGTGGGCCCGAAAGCGACCGGTTCCGTCCAACGGCGACCGCCATCCGTCGAGCGGCTGACTCGCAAATCCTTCATGTCCGACTGACTGAAGATCACGAGCACCGTACCACTTTTGGTGACACACGCCGCCGGATGAATATGGCCACTGACGCCACTGGCAATCCGCACGAATGCCGTTCTCGCCGCGAGCGGCTGGTCTTGCCCCGCACCAATCGCCGCGTGACCGAGCGCCAAGCCAATCCAACACCAAACCATTCTGTTCTTCATCGCAAACCTCTCTTGGAATCGGTGTGACCTATCGCCCCGTTGCGAACTTCTGCAGGCGGCTGGGTGGCTAAGGTCGAGTCCTTCGCTCGCCCTCAGCGAATGTTAGAGTAGCATTGATGTTGATTCGACTGTGGCCGGCAAAGCGGTGACCACAGCCACACTCTCATCCAACGATGAGGCCGGGAAGGAAAGGGGAGACGACTCGATGGACGAGACTTCTCGCGAACCCGTGATGGTGGGGCGGTTCCTGCGAACGCATGCCGTGCGAATTGGGATTGGCGTGGTTCTGCTGGTTGCGGTCTGCGGTGCCCTGAGCGTCTACGTCTCCTACCAGCGGGAGCAACGGATCGCGCGGAGGATTGAAGCCCTGGAGGGGGCTGCCAATTGGCGATACTTCGGGCCGAATTGGGTTCCGCAGGCTTGGCGAAGCCGGCTGCGATTTTGTGATCGCGTGGATGCGGTCGGTCTGGATGGCACCAAGCTGTCCGCCGATCTGCTGGCGGAATTGGGATCACTCACGAGCGTCGATCAGCTCCACCTCGACCGGGCACAATTGAGCGAAGATGGATGGAAGCATCTGGCACGTCTCACCCATCTCGAATCGCTCTATCTCAGCCAGTCAGACATCACCGACACGGGACTGGAGCATCTCCAGGGGCTGACGTCCCTCAAACGGCTCAGACTCGACCAGACAGTCATCACGGGTGCGGGGCTGGAGCATCTGAAAGGCCTGACGAGGCTCGAAGAACTCTATCTCGCTCACACCCACGTCACCGATGCGGGACTGGAGTTTCTGAAAGGACTGAAGAGTCTCGAACGGCTCGAACTCGACAACACCCAGGTCACCGATGCCGGACTGGAGCATCTGAAGGGACTGACGAGCCTTCATTATCTCTTCCTCCAGGAGACACAAGTCACCGCCGAAGGCCGAGCGTTGCTGCGGAAGGTGTTGCCGGATTGCCGCATCCATCCGGAACCGTAACGCGACTGTTGAATACCGTGCGGGATCGGCAGAGTACGCACAATGCAGGTGCGCGGGTGCCACTGGCGAGGGGCTTCGCTCGCCAGTGTTCTTGGAAAACACTGGCGGCTCAAAGCAGCCGCCAGTGGCACCCGAGCGCGGCAGTGAGTCACGGTTCGACGGGGATCACGGCGAACTTGTCCGCAGCGGCGTTCGCTCGGTCGAATAGCTTGTTGCCCCACGTGATGCGGAGGTCGCAGCGGGTGGCCTCACCGAGACCGAGATGTGCGAGCGCCTCCTCTCCGCTGGCATAGCCGGTGCCGACGGCGATGTCGGATCGGGCGAGCAGATGTTCGGGTTCGCCGAGGTGTCCGGGTGAGTAGGCCCTGACGACGGCACCGATTCCCATTGGGTTCGCGTTCTGGCCTGAGCCGGTAACGCGCACGGTCAGCCAGTGGCCACCCTGGCTCACGTTGCGATAGAGCCGGTTGGGGACTTGCTCGAACCAACTCGGCAGGAACAGATCGACTCGGCCATCGCGGTCGAAGTCGGCGACCGGGCCGGGGGCGTAATACGTGACGAGGCGATCGGTCGGGATCGGCGAGAATTTTAATTCGCCGCCACGCGGGCTGATGTTTCGCAGCACGACCGGCTGCAATTGGCCGGCGTCATTGGTGGCGAGCATCGTCGTCACGATGTCGATGCGGCCGTCGTGGTCCATGTCGCGCAGGGCCACATGCGCGGTCTTGATCGGCAGTTCGCGAGTCCCCTTGGGCAGCAAGCCGCCGATGCCGGTTGACTCACTCACCTCGACCAGATCGGGCGCACCGTCCTTCACACCCCGGTTGTGGAACAGATGCAGTCGAGCCGGCACGCCGTGTTCGGTCGTGACGAGATCGAGCAGCCCGTCGCCGTTCAAATCGCCAAACGCCGCACCGCAGTGCAGACCCTCTCTCACATCGGCCGGTGGGAACTGGAAGCGGCTCGCGTGCGCTTCGCGATACTTTCCGTTGGCATCGCTGACGAACAGGCGGTTGCATCCGGCGACAAACAGATCGAACGTCCCGTCGTCGTTAACGTCTCCCACGGCGAGACCCAGTCCGAGCGTGTTTCCCGCCGGGAAGCCGAGCGATTCGCCCACGTCCTCAAACTTCCAGCCGCCTCGATTGGCGAGCACCCACAACTTCGCTCGCTGATCGGCCCCCTTGCCATACGACCCGTCGGTCAGGATCAGGTCGAGCCGACCATCGCGGTTCACATCGATGGCCGAGACGTTGCGCATCCCGAGACCGCTCGTCCAGGGAGCCGCATCCGGCGTGACGTCCCTCCACTTGCCTCCTCCCTGATTCTCGAACAGGCGACTGCCGCCGTGGTCGCTCTTCTGCATGTGGTTCGTCACGACCAGATCGAGGTCTCCGTCATTGTCGAGGTCGAGGAAGGCCGCTCCCGCGCAACGGGAATTCGCCGCGCGCGCCTCCAGCGGTTCCGCATCGGCGCGCACGAAACCGGATTTCTGATTGAGCAGCAGCAGATTCGGAACGGGTGCGTCGTCGCCGGTGAACCATTTCCGCCCCGCGAACGCACCGGCAAACAGATCGGGCCGCCCGTCTCCATCGACATCGCCCCAGGCCGCGCCATGCGCATAGCGCCACGGCCGCTTCCCCGGCGCGTTCTCAAACTGTGCCGCCAGCCCCGATGACTCGGTGACATCTTCAAATGCAAACGGCTCGGCAGCGCAGACAACACCCGTCCCGAAGAAGATCGTCAGCGCCGCAATCAGTCGAAGAAATCGCTCGTTCATGGAAGGGCTCGGATGAAATCAGGGAGAACAAGAAAATGGGGGACAAGAAGATAAAGACGAGAGTGAGACAATTCCTTTCCCATTTTCTTGTCCATCATCTTCTTGTTGATCTGCTTCTGCATATTCCTCACGGCAGACGTTCGGACTCTGGAATGTGAATCACCGTCAGGCCGCACGAGTCCCAGACCTTCGAGCCGCGCGAGACGTTCCACGTCACGAACAACCGCTCGCCGCGATCGTCGAGTGCCGCCGTGTACGTCCCCTTCAACGTGGCTCCGTGCTGCTCCTGGAAGTACGGATGCAGACAGGCGATGACCTTCTTCGTCCGCCGCTTCGTGTCGTACTGGACGATGGCCGAGTTGTCCGCTTCGCTCCCGCCGTGAGCACCGGGAACGTAGTAGAGGAATCTTCCCGTCGGATCGGCTGCGATGGCGGCGACGTACTGGTTCACGCCGACCGCCGCCGGACCAAGCTCTTCGATCCGCTCGGTCTTCACGTCGAACGAGTACAGCGTCGAACCGATGTCCTTCTTCCCGAATGAGACCGCGTAGATCAGGCCCTGCGGAGTCTCGGCGGTTGCCGCACGAATGTTGATCGTTCCGTCAATCGCCTCGGGCGGCTTGCCCGAGGTCGCGTCGAACCGCATCAGCGGTCCATCGCCCTGTTTCGGCGTGAAGTAGACGCGGCCGGTCGAGGACGACAGCAGCATCGCCCGCGACGGCCCGTCCGGTCCCGAGTAGATCATCTTCCGTTTCGCCAGGTCATACGCGAAGAACTGGATGCCGTCGTTGTCGCCGCCATCGCCCGGAGCCGTGCTCCCGTAGAAGATCATCCGCTGCCCATCGACCTCGCCCGTCGGCAGGCAGTGTTTCGGAATCGGTCCGCGTTCGATGATCTCGGACTGACCCGTGCGAGGATCGGCCCGCAGCAGCCAGTCGCCGGTGTAGTGATTGGCGTCCGTGGTGGCCTTCGTCCCACCGCGATGCGTCGAGAAATACAACCAGCCGTCGCGCCCGAGACCGAGATGACTGTGAACCTTTCCCGGCGTGTAGTGACCGTCGGGCAGGTTGATCGTCTTCCGCACATCGCACAGCAGCCGGAATGCTTTCGCGTCCGGATCGTACTCGTACACGAACGCGTTCCCCTGCGGAGCCCGATGATCGCCGATGGCCGAGTAATACCGCCCGTTCGCAAACGTGCTGTTCCCCCAGTTCGACCACGGATTCCCCGCGTAGGTCTGTCCGGGGTAGTAGAGAAAGTCCACGCGCGGCGGCTCCTTCGCGACGGCGACTCCCTCCACCAACGTACTCGCCGTCTGGAGAAACTCCTTCGCCGCGACCGAGACAAACGGCTGCCCGTTCGGCAACGCTGGCGGATACGTGACTGAAACAGCCGCAGACGGAGCCGCCTTTGCCTTCCTGGTCACCTTGGTTTTGGAAGTCTCCTGCCCCGCGACGGGCAGCACGAACAACGACAACAGGACGAACAGAGCGACGTGTTTCATGGAGCAACCTTCCTCAATGACGTGACTGCGCAAGCCGGATGGGTAGCATGATGCTCGCCGCCGCCGGTTTCTTCCATTGTGTGACACCTACTGTGATAACCTGGCCATTTTGTGGCGGGCGGCTGCCGAGCATCCTGCCGCCCTCCGGGCTGAAAAGACTGAAGCAACGATCACCTCCGCTGTCAGGCTTTCGCTGTAGGTTAGGGTTCCCACCGGAACTGGCCGCCAAAGGAATTTGCCATGCCCGTACTGCGTCTCGTTTGTCTGCTGATGCTGACTGCCACAACCGCCTGGGCGGACGAGGCGATGCCGGGACGAACGGCCATCGAACCGAAGCTGCTTCACTTGCGCAGCGGCGTCGAGCGGGAATGGTCCGAGTTTCCCGAGACTCCGCATGGGCCGCGGCTCGATGTGACGTTTGTCTCGACGAAGAACGCGGCCGAGCAGACACTGTTCGTGCGTCAGCAGGACGTGAAGCAGGCTTGGACTGTTTTGCTGAACGGCAAGAAGTTGGGTGCGCTGACCGTCGATGAGAATGACATGGTGGTGACATTCGCCATTCCAGCAGGTGGCCTGGTTGACGGAGACAACTCGCTGCGCATCGAGTCTCCTCCCGCGAGCAAGGCCGCGTCGGACGACATCCGCGTCGGTCAGATCGCGCTGGTGAGCCGTTCGGTTCGAGAGGCCCTGCGTGAGGCGACGCTCGACGTGGATGTGGTCGATGCCGACTCGAAGCAGCCGCTGCCGTGCCGGATCACGGTGCTCGATGCCAGCGGCGCGATGCAGTCGCTCGGGGCGGAGTCGAACGATCATCTGGCCGTGCGACCGGGGATGGCGTTCACTTCCAACGGCCGTGCCACGCTGGGGGTGCCCGCCGGCCGGTACACGATCTTCGCGGGACGCGGCTTCGAGTACTCGCTCGCTCGGGCCGAGATCACTGTCGGCGCGGGAGAGACGGCGAAACAGACGCTCGCGATCCGGCGCGAGGTTCCGACCGAGGGTTTTGTCGCGTGTGACACCCACGTTCACACGCTGACTCATTCGGGACACGGCGACGCGACGATCGAAGAGCGGATGATCACGCTCGCGGGGGAAGGGATCGAGCTGCCGATTGCCGCCGATCACAACAAGCACATCGACTACGAGGACATCGCCACGAAGATGGGCGTGCGGCGGTACTTCACACCGGTCGTGGGGAACGAAGTGACGACGGCGCGCGGGCACTTCAACATCTTTCCCATTGCCGCCGGATCGCGCGTCGTCGATCACAAACAGACCGACTGGAAGTTGCTGTTCGATGACATCCAGCAAACGCCCGGCGTGAAGGTCGCCATTTTGAATCATGCCCGCGACCTGCACAGCGGCGTCCGTCCGTTTGGGCCTCAGCATTTCAATGCCGTCGCGGGCGAGAACCTCGACGGTTGGCCGCTGCGATTCAACGGGATGGAAGTCGTCAACTCGGGAGCCACGCAATCGGACCCGTTGCGGTTGTTCCACGACTGGATGGGACTGCTCAATCGCGGACTGAACGTGACGCCAGTCGGCAGCAGCGATTCGCACGATGTCGGCCGGCATGTCGTCGGGCAGGGGCGGACGTACATCCGCTGCGATGACAAAGATCCGGGGAAGCTCAACGTCGAGGAAGCCGTCACCAATTTCGTGCAGGGCCGGGTGATGGTGAGCTACGGTTTACTCGCCGAGATGACCGTGCAAGACAAGTATCACGCGGGCGAGACGGCGACGGTGCGCGATGAGGACGTGAGGATCGAGGTGAAGGTCTTTGGCCCGCAGTGGTCTCGCGCCGATCGAGTCGATCTGTTTTCAAATGGTCGATTGATCAGTTCGGCCCCGGCTCCCAAGTCACCCGATCCGACGCTGCCTGCCGGAGTGAAGTTCGTCGCCTATTGGGAGACACCAAAGTTTCCGCACGACGTCCATCTGGTCGCCATCGCCATCGGCCCCGGTCTCGACGGACTCCATTGGCGGACGGCGAAGCCGTACCAACCGACATCGCCCGATTGGAAGGCCGTCACGATCGGATGCAGCGGCGCGGTTTGGCTGGATGTTGATGGAGACGGTCGCCACTCGTCGGCTCGCGACTACGCGGAACGACTCGTCACGGCCGCGAAGGGCGATTGGAAGAAACTGATCGCGAGCCTGGGGGACTACGACGACGCGGTCGGCGCGCAGGCGGCTCACCTGGTGCGCGTCTCTGGAACGTCGCTTCAGTCGGAGCCGTTGCGCTCCGCACTGAAGGGGGGCCGGGGGATGGCTCCGCTCGGTTTTCGAGCCTATGCCGACGCGTGGCGCGAGAACGAGATCGCGCGGGCCAAGCCGTGAATGGGTGGCATGGCGAGGATTCCTTTCTCTTGTCCCCCTCGCCCCTTTGGGGAGAGGGGTTAGGGGTGAGGGGCGATTGCAGTGGGAGGTTCGGCAACAGTTTCCCCTCACCCCCGGCTCCTCTCCCCAAAGGGGCGAGGGGAGTAAGACATCGCGCTGATGGGCGTCGTGGAGTTTGCCTCTGAGGCATGGTCTAATCGCGGCCGTTCGGTATTCACGCCGCAATTCCGACAACGGCCGATGCCCGCGTCTCCGTTCGATTCCCGCCGCGACCCCCACCATGCATGCCGTCGAGTTTCTCAAGCAGCCTCCCGCCACAGTCCCGCCCGTCGCCGTGCTGTCGGGCGCGCAGCGGCACTTGAAACAGTCGGCGCTGGCAGTCTTGAAGAAGATCGTCATCGACGACGATGACACGTCGCTGACGAAGTTCGCGGGAAAGGACGCCGATCTGCAATCGGTCACCGACGAGTTGCGGACGATCTCGATGTGGAGCGACCGCCGACTGGTGATCGTCGAGGAGGCGGACGAGTTCGTCACGAAGTACCGCGCCTCGCTGGAGAAGTACGTGGAGCGGCCCGCGAAGAAGTCGGTGCTCGTGCTCGACGTGAAGACGTGGCCGAAGACGACCCGGCTGGCGAAGCAGGTTGCGAAGGAGGGCCTCGACGTCGAATGCACCGAGCTGAAGGGACCGCAACTCTTCAAGTGGCTGCTCGACACGGCCCGCGACTCGTACCAGCAGACGCTCTCGCGCGATGCGGCCTCGTTGCTGATCGAACTCGTCGGCGACGAGCTCGGGCTGCTCGATCAGGAACTCAACAAGCTGGCCTCGTATGTCGGAGCGGGTGGCAAGATCGAGGCCAAGGACGTGCAGACGCTCGTCGGCGGCTGGCGGACCGAGACCACCTGGGCCATGACCGACGCGACGCGCGACGGCAACCTGGCCTTCGCGATCGACGCCCTCGATCAACTGCTGACCGCGGGTGAGGCGGGGCCGAAGCTGCTCGGCGGCATTTCGTTTGTGTTCAAGAAGTTCGCGCAGGCGACCGATCTGTCGCGGTCGCAGCAGCTCGATCAGGCCCTCCGCAGCGCGGGGGTCTTCCCGCAGGCGGTCGGTCCGAGTTCGGCGTACCTCCGCCGCATCGGCCGCGCAAAGGCCGAACGGATTCTCAACGTCCTCCTCGAAACCGAGGCCGGGCTCAAGGGAGGGAGCCGGCTTCCTGAACGCCTGCAACTCGAGCTGTTACTCCTTCAGTTGTCAGGAAAAGTTTGAGGCATCTCATGACGACGCTGACGCTCACTTCAGAACAGATCGCCCGCTTCCACGAGGACGGCTACATCGTCGTCCCGAAACTGCTTGATGCCGAGGAGATCGAACTGCTGCGCAACATTGCGAAGGCGGACCATGCCCTCGAACGGGACGCGGGGAGTCGGGCCGATGGCGAAGGGGGTGCGGTGAAGCTCGTCGTGCGGAACGACCTGCCCGACGACACGATTTACGGCGCGATCGTCCGTAGCCGGCGGATCGTCTCGGCGATGCAGCAACTGCTCGGCGACGAGGTCTATCACTACCATCACAAGATGATTCTGAAGGAGGCTCGCGTCGGCGGGGCGTGGGCCTGGCATCAGGATTACGGCTACTGGTACAGCAACGGCTGCCTCTTCCCCGATATGGGAAGCTGCATGATCGCCGTCGATCGCGCGACGCAGGAGAACGGCTGCCTGCAAGTTCTCAGGCAATCGCACCTGCTCGGCCGGATGGATCACGGCAAGGTGGGCGATCAAACGGGAGCCGATCCCGAGCGCGTGACCGCCGCGTTGGAGAGGCTCGAACTCGTCTACTGCGAACTCGAACCGGGCGCGGCGATCTTCTTTCACGCGAACACGCTCCACCGGTCCGATCAGAACAAGAGCGAGCATCCGCGCTGGGCGTTCATCGCCTGCTACAACACGAAGCACAACGACCCGTACAAGGACTCGAAGCACCCGCGTTACAATCCGCTCGAAACGTGGGACGACTCGCGCGTGGCGGAGATCGGGCGGCGACAATGGGAGGGAATGAAATGACTGTGACCCTGAAGAAGCCACCGCGTCCGAAGGTGACGCAACGACAACAGGCACTGACCAGTGAGGATCCGCGCCCGAGAAAGTGGACCAGATGCGAATACCACGAGCTTGGCGAACAAGGTTTCTTTCAAGATCGACGTGTGCAGCTCATCGAAGGGAGCATCATCGAAATGAGTCCACAGAAGAATGCCCACGCCGTCTCACTTCTGCTGACGTGCGACCTGATGCAGGTGTTGTTCGGATCGGCGCGAACCGTGCGCTACCAACTGCCGCTCAAGTTGTCCGATGTGTCCGAACCGGAACCGGATGTCGCGATCGTCACCGGCAAACCGAGAGACTGGCCGGATCATCCCACGACCGCCGACTTGGTCATCGAAATCAGCGACTCGACTCTCAAATTTGACCTGACGGACAAGGCCAGACTCTACGCCCAAGCCTTGCTGCCCGAGTACTGGGTGGTCGATCTGGTGAACCGCCGGTTGATAGTTCACCGGCAACCGAAGCGACCTCGCTCGGGACCGGCGCGCTACGAAGAGGTCACGGTGTACGAGGCCGATGCCATCGTGAAGCCGCTCGCAAAACCGAGGTCGTCGGTCAAGGTGGCCGACCTGCTGCCGTGACGTAGGATGGGCACTCCTGCCCGTCCGGCTCTGGCGCTGAAGACTGGACGGGCAAGAGTGCCCATCCTACGGGTACGTCGTCTCCTGCCGCTCACGTTACTTGCGGAACTTGATCGCGGCGAACTCGCGCATGCGGTTGGTGATGGCCGGTTCGACGGGGAGGCGTTCCATCGAACTGGCTCCGTAGAAGCCGACGATCCCCTCGGTGTGGTCGAGGATGTATTGAGCGTCCTCGGGTTCGGCGATCGGGCCGCCGTGGCAGAGGACCAGGATGTCGGGCTTCACGCGCTGGGCCGCGTCGTGCATCGACTGACAGCGCTGGGCAGCTTCTGCGAGCGTCACGGCCGAGGTCGCGCCGATCATTCCCTTCGTCGTCAGGCCCATGTGCGGGATCAGGATGTCGGCTCCCGCCTTGGCCATCGCGGTGGCCTCATCGTCGTTGAAGCAGTACGGCGTGGTGAGCAACCCCAACTCGCGGGCCATCCGGATCATGTCGACTTCCAACCCGTAGCCCATCCCGGTCTCTTCGAGTCCCTGCCGGAAGCCACCGTCGATCAGGCCGACGGTGGGAAAGTTCTGCACGCCCGAGAAGCCCGCCGCCTGCACCTCTTTCAAGAACAGCGGCATCACGCGAAACGGGTCGGTCCCGCAGACACCGGCCAGGACCGGCGTGCGAGTCGCGACGGGAAGCACCTCGCGCGCCATGTCCATCACAATGGCATTCGCATCGCCGTAGGGCATCATCCCCGCGAGGGAACCTCGCCCCCCCATGCGGAAGCGGCCCGAGTTGTAGATCACAATCAGGTCGATCCCCCCCGCCTCCTCCAGCTTGGCGGACAGGCCCGTCCCCGCCCCGCCTCCAATGATCGGCTGACCGGCGGCCACCTTGGCACGCAGTCGGGAGAGGATGTCTTCGCGTTGGAACAGGCTCATGGTGTGGCTACTCTTGTTTTGGTCTTGGTGTTTGTCTTGGCTTTGTCCCCTCGCCCCGGCTTTGCGGGGAGAGGGCTAGGGTGAGGGGGTTTTCTATTCAGGCAGGCAGTAGTGAAAAGTGGCCAGAGAAAAATGAGAACTGCAAAGTGACGGCTCCGCGACTTTCATTTTGCACTTTGCAATGGTCACTTCTCAGTGATCAATCATTCGTTGCAAGAGAATCCCCTCACCCTCTCCCCGCAGAGCCGGGGCGAGGGGACAGGAGAAGCCGAAGCCCTCACCGATCCGTCGGGCAGCCGCTTGCCTTGAGGACCGTTTCCTGAACGGCCAGGTCGTGCATCGGGGACCAGTCGTGTGTCTTCTCGCCGCGGATGACTTTTGCGAAGTCGGCCGCGTCGCCGACGTAGCGTTCGAGTGGCTCGACCGGCACGTCCTGGCGGCCCTTCTTGTATTTGCCTCGTTCCTTGGACAGGGTCAGTCGCACCGACTTCGTGGCGTCGAGCGGTTCGATGTGCAGCGTTCCTTCCGTGCCGCAGGCGACGAGATGCCGCCGCGAGCCGCCATCGACTTCGAGGGCCGACGATTTCACCGTCGCCAGCGAACGCGGATACGAGAGAACCGCAAGCATGTTGTCGAGCAACGCGTCTTGCTGCGAGCCGGCGTGTTGGTTGAACGGCGTCACCGTTTCCGGCTGGCCCAACAGATCGAGGACGATGTCGATCACGTGGCAGCCGAGCTCGAACATCATCCCGCCGGGATACTCGGCGTGCCGGATGCGGTTCGCGGGATCGACCACCTTGCTGATGACCGTGTGAACCTCAAACAACTCACCCAGGAAACCCTTCCGCACCAGATCCTTCATCAGCATCACACCGGGGTGGTAGCGGAACATGTACCCCATTTGCAGACACAGGTGTTTGCGGGCGGTCGTGTCGAGGATGCGCCGAAACTGAAGCAACGACTCGCCCGCCGGCTTGTCGAGATGAACGTGCTTGCCGGCGTCGACGCACAATTCGGCATACTTCAGCAACTCGCGCGGCTCAGTCTCGACGGCGACCGCCTGCAAGCCGGAGACGTTGAGCAGTTGCTCGACCGTCATCCACGTGAGACCACGATACGTCGGCGAGTTCTCTGCCTGACGTCGTAGTTTTTCGTTCGGCTCCGCAATCCCGACGACTTCGTACTCGTCAGATTTTCGATAAACGTCCATCTTGCCGGAGGCATGTGCATGCCCGACACCGATTTGACCGAGTTTGATTTTGGACATGGGCTGTGGCTCTTGGGGGGAGTGTCCGTAAACTGCGGCAGTGATCCGCGTGACTGATGGGCGCGAATGCTACTTGCCCCACACCGGAATCGGCAACTTGCTCACCAGAACCTCAACAACCCCTCCTCGACTTGGCAGTTCATTGAGCAACCACCGTCCCTGTTGAACTGTGTTGTTCAACGGATGATTCACGAATTCAAATCTCGCTTCAACGTTCCGTCATGAAGAGTCTGGCGAGCCACCGGGGCAATCCCGGTAGGGCTTTTCTACAGATTGTTCGAAGACGACGCCGTTGGTGGTGCGTCTGAACGGTAGTGGGTCAGTTTGAGTGGCACGCCCTGAGTCCTCGAAGGGCGTGGAACCAAGCCCCCACAAATACCACGCCCTTCGAGGACTCAGGGCGTGCCATACTTGGCCCTCCGTCAAACTGACCCACTACCGTCTGAACCGAGCCGCAGGCGGACCTCGTTCAGAAACGTTCGGGGCAGGAATGTCGCACTGTTGTCGATTAGCAACAGCGATTGATTTGCCTGTTGCGAATTGTGAACTAGGTTTCAGTGGTCGAGCCTGAGTCGGCGGCCCGCGTGATCTTGTGGCTGCCGGTGGCGAAGCCGTCGAGATTTCCGTGCCTCGACGCGTCATCGGTTATTCACCGTCTCTTGCGCTCGCCATCTCCGACAGCGGCTGAAGGTGTTCGTTGCCGCGCGATCGGGAACCGTCCTCAACGCCGTGCGCAGAGACTGTTTGTTCCGATCCGCGTGTGGCAGCACACGTAATACCCAGGGAGCCGCGGGCCATGAATCCTTTGTTCTCGACCGGGCTGATGGTGTTCTCGTGGCTGGTGGCCGCGCTCTGGGTCGCCATCATCGTCGCGTTCGTGGCGGCATTCCGCCGCCGTTCTCTGCTCATGCCGTTGGACGTTCCACCGTCGCCGTCAGAGCTGCCCAGTCTGAGTGTCGTCCTCGCGGCCAGAAACGAGGCGGGCGGCATTGAAACCTGTATCCGTTCGTTGTTTCGACAGGACTATCCCCACCTGGAAGTGATCGCGGTCAACGATCGCAGTAACGACACGACGGGAGAAATCCTGGATCGTCTCTCCGACGAGTTCGCCGGTCGATTGCGAGTCGTGCATGTGACGGCCCTTCCGGCGGGTTGGTTTGGCAAACCTCACGCCCTGGAGTCGGGACTCAAGTACGCGACCGGCGAGATGGTTTGTTTCACCGACGCCGACTGTGAATTCCTCGCTCCGGCTGCGTTGCGAACCACCGCGGTCGAGATGCGGCGCGGCGGATTGGACTTCTTCTCCATCGCGGCGAAGTACACGTTCACGACGCTGCAGGCCTGCCTGACGGTCCCCTGTTGTTCGGAAGCGATCCTGACCTGGCTGCGACCGGAACGAATCGGTGACCCGCGTTGGCCGGATGCATTCGCCAACGGCGCGTGCATCATGGTCCGTCGCGCCCCGTTTGAATCGATCGGGGGCTGGGGAGCGGTTCGCAACAAGATCAGCGAGGACTTGGAACTGGCTCGCCTGGCGAAACGGTCCGGATTGCGTCTGGGAGTGGCGTTCGGAGAAGGCTTCTATCGGACCGCGTCGTATCCAACGCTGCGGGACTCGTGGAACGGCTGGAGTCGCATCCTCAAGGGGTCGCTGACCCCCGCGCAATTGACGATCACCGTGGTGCGAATGGTCCTGCTGTTCCTGCTGCCGCTCGGCGCGATGCTGTTTGGTTTGGCGACGACTCTTCAAACGGGCAGCCTCGATTGGCTGACTCACGGCGCGGGGCCGGGCTTTGCGATCGCCTTCGGACTTCGCTGTGTGTTGGACCTGTTTGTCTTCCGCATGATGCAGATTCCGGTCGCGGCGATCGTCTTGGCTCCCTTTGGAAGGCTGTTCGTCATGGGAGTCGCCATGCGAGCGCTGTTGTCCCACGCCGGATTGGTTCAGACGCATTGGCGCGGAGCCACCTTCGTGGCCGGTCGCATGATCATGCCGGGACAGGCGAAGGCGTAGCACCGTACCCGAGCGATTCGAGCAGGACCGGCCGGCGTCCCGCGTCGACCAGACGCTTCACCGTCCGGACAATCTGCGGCAGGAACCCGCGTTCCAGATCCAGAGGATGCAGGACGACGCACGGCAACGCGCTCTTGCGGAAGCGGTATTGAATCTGTCCCCAACGGTATCCCAACCGGCACAGCAGGCGAATCGGGGAGACATCCCACACCCAGGACGTCAGTGGCAATCGCTCCTGGGTTGAGGTGATCACCTCACGGTAGCCAACCGTGTAATGGATGCCGAACTTCGCGAGACGATCCGGCGTGGCATGGCCGATCTGGTAAGTGGGCGCGATGAACCCCGTGGCCGGTTGTCCCAGGCAGCGCTCGAAAATCTCCTGGCCGGCCGCCAAACGGCGGTCTGTCTCCGCCGGGTCCAGACCGTTCAGTTCGTCCTTCCCATCGGCGATCTTCGACAGCAGACCACCGCGACCGGGCCGGAAGTGCTCGAAGCCATGCAGCAGAACGTTCGCGTACTCCGCGCGCACCCGTTCCAGGAAGGGACGATCGCTGTCCCGCAACGGCTTCCCGGCCCAACACGGAACGACAGCCGCCGACATCGCGTTCCCCACCAGCGGAGCCAGAGCCTCGGTGAACGCAGAGGTGTGCGAGGCATAGATCGGCGTCACGTCATGCAGCATGACGCAGAATGAACGTGATGGGTCGACCGGCTGCAGATTCGTTTGCATGGATTATGTCGATTGATCCGGTACAAGAGGCTCACGATCACGCCTCGGGAACAAACGAAGCATGAACACACAGACGAGTGAACCGTCGTTCAAGGGGATCATCGACTGAGGGCCGTTTCCCCTTGAGTCCGGATGTGCGAGCCGACACGACAGCACTTCGGTCAACCTGCGGAGGGCGCCAACAGTTGCAACAACCTCGTCGCGGCAGCCTCCGCGAACGCCGGGTCATTGATGTGGCCATCCAATTCGATCAACTCAACGTCTCCATGCGTCGCTCGAATCCCATCGTACAAAGCCTGCCGCGCGGCCGGATCGTTAAAGGCTTTTCCCGTCTGATCGATCGCCGACACTCCTTTCAAAGGAATCATGATTGAAGTCGGCCCAGTCGCAGTTGCCGCCTTGCGGTCGTTGAACTTCTCGGGAACCGTGGCAGGTGGGTCGAAATTGGCCATGTTGGAGCCGATCTAACCCACAGAAGGACGGTTCCCCATTTTTATTGTTCCATTGCTTGACATCTAGTTTAGGCATTGATTGACTGCGGCACCATTTCGTCGAGCTACTCCGGTACATCGATAAGGGTGCGACAGACCATGCGGCAGCCATTCGTGTTCGGGAGCTACAACAGCGCAGACAAGGAAGCCGCGCTTCAATTCTTCGAATGCCTGCGAACTCACGGGGTCGCCCTGTGGATAGATCGAGACATTTCCCCCGGTGCGAAGTGGAAGAGTGAAATCCACTCCAAAATGGAGAGTGCTGCTGCCGCCGTCATTGCGATCGGTGATCACGGCGTAAGTCGGCGATTCCAGCTGTGCGTGGAAATTCCGTCGCTCTCCAGGCAGGAGGAGCAGGGTTGCCACATTGTGCCCGTGCGCCTTCCCGGATCTGCACAAAGGAAGCCCGTTCCGGGGCGACTGAAAGTCTTTCAGCGATATGATTTCGATGGCAAAGACTGTTCCCAGCTTGCCCAGCTCCTGCTCGAAATCTGTGGTGCGATCGGCGGTGCGTCTCAGGCGACCAATACGGAGCCGCCCGCCCCCGCAGCGTCCGGCGGACTTTTCAAGATCGTTTTTGCTGCCTCCAATCCCATCGACACGCCTGAACTGAAACTCAACGATGAGCTACAGGAAATCACGAAGGGAATTCAGTCTGTGCTTGGCGACGCGTGGAATCGTTGTTTCAAAATTGTGCGAATACTGAAAGCACGTCGCGAAGATCTAGTTTCCGACCTGCGGCAGTCTGAACCGATCGATATCTTGCACTTTTCTGGTCACGGTTCAGAGAAGGGGGACTGGCTCCTGCAGAACAATCAGGGACGCTCGGCGACTGTCGGTCCTGCTGCGTTGGGCAAGCTGATTGGGTTGCTCGATCCGATTCCGAAGGTCGTGGTCCTGAATGCGTGTTACTCAGATAAACACGCCGCAGAAATCGCCCAGCACGGTCCTGTTGTGATCGGAATGCGGCGCGCGGTTTCAGATAAATCCGCGATTGCTTTTGCCCGCGAATTTTATGCGGCGCTCGCCGAAGGAAAGTCGGTTGGCGATGCCTTCCGGTGGGGCTGCGTCCAGGTTGAGATTGATTCGTTCAAGGAGCGGGATGTACCACAGATTCGGCCGAGCGCCAAAAAGGCCGACCAATTGCGATTTGTCTGTCCGTCGATGAGGACTCACGTTCGAAGTCCCATCACACCAGCATCAGAAATCAGAAATCCATCCAGATCGCGACAGGAGGCTCCAACGAAAAAACTAGTTAAGTTTTTGGCGACTGTCCCCGACGGCGCCCCATTGTC
Source organism: Schlesneria sp. (assembly GCA_031412755.1). Lineage (GTDB taxonomy): Bacteria > Planctomycetota > Planctomycetia > Planctomycetales > Planctomycetaceae > Schlesneria. The sequence goes on from JANODP010000423.1 coordinate 18,561, forward strand.
CCTTTTCGATGCCAAAGGTTGGGATGAGATCTCTCGATTAGACAACTTTGTCGACCTGGCTCACGGTGGAACTCGCCAGGTCGTGATCGAGAAATCTTCGGCTGGCTTGATGTTGCATTTCACACCTCCATTGTTGTCGGGCCGAAATCTGCACGGGCCGTCGATTTTCCTTGCAGACTTGGTAACCTCTTCGTTCGACTACTGGCCCCGCAAACTGAACAACGGCCGGTGCTATAAGATCGAGAAATCTCCTCGCAAGAAAAACAGCTTCGTCATTCGTGCGACTGAACCGGTCAGTGGAGCACAACGCATTCAGGTCGATATTGATTGAGAAAGCTATGTCTAGAAGGCACAAACCAAAACCAGCTACGTCGCAACCCGAGATCACGGTGGAGAATCCTGCCGACGGAGCCAACTCGGTGGAATTTCACCAGGAATGCCAGGTGGATTCCACGGCGTCGGAAAGTGAGAGTGGATCAGTTCCACCAGCGGATGATCATGACGGTGGAGATCCATCGCCTCCAGAAGACTCAAAGATTCCGTTGGTGAGCGCCCCGCGGATCTACCTGACGGCCGATCTGTTCCTGCCCGTGGACAAGGATGGGTACTATCTGGGACAGTGGTGCGAGGGGCGGCTAGGCTGCGTCTTGGCGGCGTATCGAGTGGATGGGGAGAGCCGGTTGTTCGAAGCGGTAGCGATCAAAATCCCGCGGTTGACTGCCGACACGCTGCGTGAGAACGCCTACATTTGTCAGTTATTTAAAGACGAGTCGCATGTCGTCGATAAACAGAATCGGCGTACTTCAGTCGCACCCCTAATCCGCCGTGGCGCGGACAGGATTGAAGTGATCCGGGGTCCCTTGCTGGATCCACCGGACGAGCCTAACAAAGTTACTCCTGACTCAGCTTTGGGACAAAGGGATGGAACGATTTTTGTGAGATTCGAGTCTCAGAAACCACCTCGATTTATCGCCGTCCTCGCCAACAAGAACGGCACCTACCCCGGCCAGCCGGAAGAGCTCAAACAAGCAATGGAGCGCCTTCAGGACTTTAAGGATCGAAAGCAAGCCTACTTCGCACCCCTGTCAGCCCACACCCTCGAGGCGAAGATTAGGCCACTTGAATCGGAAATGGCACCAGCAGAGTTGTTGAATGGATGGTATGTGAACTTGCCCGCAATCTCACTGGAGTGGTGTCCAAGCACACTCGAAGAAGCAATCTCCCGCGGCGCGGTGTGCAAATGGAGCGTCGCCGATCATCTGATTCTCATCAGGAGCGTGTCCGAGGCTGTGCAGGCGCTTCATACTCCGATCGATGATCTGCTCATGTTGCTGCATTGCGACATCCGCCCCGCCAATATCATGGCATCGACTCATGCACCGGGCCAGGTGTTTGAAGACTCCTGGAAGGTTCCGGCTCGTCATTACAAACTTGGTGACTACGGCACATTCAGCGATCCGGCCAGAATCGGCTTCGATCGCCCTGCCGGCCACACGGTTGCTGGGCGTGATCCGTCTCAAACACGAGGCAGCCGGTTTTACGCACCTGAACGACGCAAAGGAGAACCTTCGGAGGCGGTTAATTATGCCGTGATCTGCAAGTCCCTCGGGAAAGACGGCTATCTGGTTCAGGTCGGATGGTCATCGGGACAGATCTCTCGAGAAGCAGCGCTCGCATCACTCCGCAAACTCATGCCGGAGCCATGCACTGGCGAGAAGATTCTTCATGCAGGCGATACGATTCGCCTCCGCGACTATCTTTTCACCGTGACTCGGGAACTCGTAGCCAAAGACTCACGGGTCTTCGAATGTAGCGCCAGGGTTGGCCGGGTCGTACATGAGCGTCTAGTCCTTGTTAGCGATTGTTCCAGCCTCACCGATAACCAGTCCGAGTCATTGTGTCCTGGCGACGAAGTGTCATTGTGTCCTGGCGACGAAGTCTTGAGCGTCGGAGAGTATATCCAGTTTCATCAGTGGACAGCCGCCACAGATGTGTACTCCGTGGGAGTGCTGCTGTTGTACCTGCTAATTGCGAGAGGGAAGGACGAGAGTGACTTCAAGCAACCCCAGACGGGAGCGGAGCGACTCAAGGCCGAGTTCGAGGAGTTCATGGACTTTCTGGAAAGCGCGAAATACTTCCGCGCACACTGGCAGAGCCTGAAGGACTTCGCGCGGGCCATCGAGAAAAAGGTAGAGCTCAAGGACAAAGGTCACGAAGAAGGCGTCCGACTACCGTGGGCCGACTCAGGCAGTGAGACTCTAGCTCAACATGCCGACGCAATTGCGGAGGGAATCCGCCGAACGACGCCACATTCGGGCACGCTATTCAAGGGTGTCGATCAGAATACCGCGCATTTTTTGCTGGTCCTTCACTTCGCGTTGTCTTGTATTCATCGGCGAGATTCGATTAAAGCGGAGCTGGATGCCGACGTCACCAAAGACATTGTGCCTGCGGACATTGACTTGATGCCATTCTGTGAGAATCGACGTGACAACAGCCACGACTGCATTGCGCGCGTGGTTGAACGTGTTGAGCGGCTCAGTGACGTCTTGTCTTGGCCGTCACTCAAGCTCTTCAAGCCCAAGGTGCCATCGGTTGGGTTCTATGATTCCGTCAAAGAACTTGCCGAAGCGAACCGCAAAATGAGCGAAAGCCTCGAAGAAATCCAAAGAGTGAAGAAAGAGTGCGAGGAGAGAACGAGAAGGTCAGAGGATCTCGAAAAAGAGAATGGCGAACTCCGACAACGAATGGATGACTTCCAAGAGTTTTTGAAGCCGATAAAAGAGGCTCTTGGAGCTGTTGGAAAGAACACAAACTACCTCAAGCCGATTCATGATGCGATTGAGAGTCTTGCCAGAAAGTCCGACATATCGAATAACCAGAAGGAAATTGAGGCGGTATCCAAGGCTTGTGAGGAACTAATAAAGCAGGTCAAGTTAGTGGATGACAAATTGAAATTAGTGAATGGCAAATTGAAATTAGTAGATGACAAAGTGGAGGTGACATTGACCGCCAGAGAACGTGCCCAGCTAAATCTGCCGCCACTACCAAGCAAACCCGGATTATTCACAGCGAACTAACCCGAAACGTAAGTGAGGGCACCGTCACGGTTCGCCCTCGTTTACACTTCAGGTTGGTGTGCGGCGGTTCGATTCCTCCATGAGGTGGCCATGAATAATTCAGGCAAATCGAGTTGATGCACTGCTCGCGATGGCGAGTGTCAATGTCTGTTCGTTGACTGGCTCGACCATCCATATACTCGTGCTGGGTGAAGCGAGTCGAATCGATTGTCGCTGTTCAGGATCTTCAGCAGATCCTCATTTTCACAGCTACTCAGTCAACTTGGACCACACTACGTTTCGACGAACCTCAACAACGTTTTTGCGGCAGCCTCAGCAAACGCGGTGTCGTTGATGTGGTTGTTCAATTCAATCAGTTCGCCGGCACCATAAGTCGCTCGAATCCCCTCGTACAACGCCTGTCGCGCAACCGGATCATCAAACACCTTCCCCATCTGATCGATGGCTGAGACTCCCTTCAGCGGAATCATGATGCACGTCGGCCCCGTTGCCGCGGAAGCCTTGCGGCCGACTTCTTCCCCGAGTTTTAGATTCTCTTCGACAGTGGTGCGCATCAGCGTCACTGTCGGGTTGTGCTGGTAGAATTTGCGATCTTTGAACTTCTCCGGGACGGTGTTCGGAGGGCCGAAGTTGACCATGTCGAGTGCTCCGACCGAGATCACCTGAGGGACTCCGCGCTGGCCGGCCGCTGTCAATCGAGTCGGTCCCGCCGTGAGGGTTCCTCCCACGAGTTCATCGGCCAGTTCCGTGGTCGTGATGTCGAGCACACCGGCGATCAACCCGTCGGCGATTAGTCCCTCCATCGCTTCACCGCCGTTGCCGGTCGCGTGGAAGACGAGCACCTCGTATCCGGCCGCTTCCAGAATCTTGCGGGCGTGTTCGACGCAGGGCGTGGTCACGCCGAACATCGTCGCCGCAATGAGTGGTTTGTCTTTTCTGGTCCCCTCGCCCCCGTCTTCGGGGGAGAGGGTTAGGGTGAGGGGGTCTTCGGACGGGTGAGACTTCAATTCATCAGTCAGACCTTCGTTTGACCTTGTGCCGCTCTTCAATCCCGCTGGTTCATCGGCCCCCCTCACCCTAGCCCTCTCCCCCCCAAGGCGGGGGGCGAGGGGACCGGAGGACGCTCGACTCAGCAGCACCATTCCCGCCATCGCTCGCGCCGCTTCGCCGAGCACCAGCCGGCTGATGCGGTTGATCCCCGCGATGTCGACCACCGAATTGAGCATCAGGATGTCTTTGCCGCCGACGTAGGGCCGCGTCTGGCCCGAGGCGAGTGTGCTGACCATCAGCTTCGGGATGCCGAGCGGCAGCGCGCGCATGGCCGAGGTTCCGATCGTCGTTCCCGCCGAACCGCCCAGCGCGAGGATGCCGTCCACCTCACCGCGCGCGTGCGCGGCGGAGACGATGTTGACCGCACCGATCGCCGCCAGAGTGACCGCCTGTCCGCGATCGCTCTTTTCGCGCAGCGTCTCCAGCGAAGCGCCTGCCGCGGCGAAAATCTGCTCGCGCGTCACGTCGGCGGCGATGAGAGGCGAGCCGAGGCAACCGGCGTCGACAATGCAGGTCTTCACACCGTACTCGTGCAGCAAATCGCGGACGAAGGCGATCTCGTGTCCCTTCGTGTCGAGCGTCCCCAGCAGATAGACCGGCATGATGCGAACATCCTTCTCTGTGGAGACGGGCGTCTCCGCCCGTCCCGCAACCCGCGACCATCAGATGGCGGGC
>JANODP010000424.1:0-4147 GCA_031412755.1 Schlesneria sp.
CGACGCGAGTAGCCAACAGGATCGCCATGCTGGAGTACTGGTACTTCGAGCCAGCGGCAAACTGCAGCGGAGTCCGAATCGCTCCCGCGACGAACTCGCTCAACCCGGCATGAGCCTTGCGCAGCGAGTTGTTGTCCGCCAACTGATCGGGCAGCCCCGAAACGTGAGTCAGCAGATGCTTCATCGTCACCTGGTCTCGCCCGTCCCCCGAAAACTGCGGGATGAACTTCTGGACGGGATCGTCGAGCCCAAACTTCTTCTGGTCGAACAGCGTCATCAGCGCCGTGATACAGATCGGCTTGGAGATCGATCCCAGCAGAAACATCGCGTGCTCGGACTTGGCCTTGCCGAAGTGCCGGGTGAACGAGGCGTCGCGCTGGGTCACGTGCATCACGGCCGACTCGACCTGCCCACTCGCGGTGGCCTTGGCCAGCACCCCGGCCGCCTCATCCAGACGCTCCTGCCGGAGAGCGGCAAGTAGCGGAGCCCCGAATACCGTCACCAATCCCGCCTGAAGAAATGTGCGTCGTTGCATGCCGAGCAGTCTCCTATTGTCGTTCAGCTTGTCACGGCATTCTGTCGAATCGAGCCTGTCCATGGGCATCAAAGTAGCCTTCATCGCTCCGCATGAAGAAAGCTGATAGCAGGTGCCGCGTTGAATGGCCAATCAATTCCGAACACGTACTCGGCTTACTTCACGCGGAGCGATGAAGGCTACTTTCGTCTGAAATCGGGTGACGATGCGCGAAATCTGCGGATTGCCGATGCTCAGCAAGCAAGGAGGGTACGTGGAGTCTTCGGAACGCACATCGTTGCCAACCGCTCCCGTCCCGGTGCGTTCCGAAGACTCCACGCACCCTACGTCTTGGAAACACGGGCGTTGCAAAGAGACATTGCAAAACCGCGCTCGAATTGCAGACTGCATCGAGCCGATTTTGCGCCGAAGGGTTCCGTGGCAGACTACATCGGGCGACATTCGGACGCCAGCGCCCCCAACGCAGACTGCATCTCCCCGACTTCGGAGCCGCAGCACCCCAATGCAGCCTGCATTCCCCCAAAATCCCGCCCCACTACCCGCTTGCAGCCTGCACGGCACCTCCTGTATCGCTCGGCTACCACTGTCGGCAGCGAAGAACACTGGTGAGCGAAGCCCCTCGCCAGTAACACCCGACGCAACCGAACGACCAGGCTCAGCAGCCGGCTCACGCGGGCTTTACGTTGAAGCTTATGCGCCTGTTCGCGTAGCCGGTCTGCTGGAGCAAATTGTTCGGCTCGTATGTCTACGATGCCCTCTTTTCCGTTCTCAAAATACTCCAAGCCATCGGAGCAGGAAGAAGACTCCCACGGCAACAAGGACAGCGACAAACGCTCCCGCGAGCAGCATCTCAAGGCGGTGGGCTCTGGGAAACGCCAAACCCTGGCAGCCTGGACAGCGGGCGAGGAGTGGCAACGTGAACGACGCGCCATATTCCGTGCGCAGGTCCCACTCAGAGAAAACTCCACAGTGCTCACACACCACGATCCAGTTGAGGTCGTGTTCCGTGAACAGCATTGGTCTCCAGTGCTCGTCGTGCGGCTTGCCGTCGCCCTGGTCCGGGACCATGAACGCGCGGGAACATTTCGCACAATGCACGCGCCGGCCGACAAAGTTATTCCCGATGCGCCAGCGTTGCCCGCACTCACAAGTGCCCGCGATGATACGCTTGGGCGGAACCCGCCAGAAAGCCGCCGCACTTGCTTGCTCTTTCTCCGGATCCTTCCACCATCGTTGCGCAAGGTCACGAGCCGTCGCCTTCGCTGCGTCGGGCGTCAATCCGTGTCTTCGGCAGAGCAGAACGATGCTGTCCCGATTGGCCCGCTCGATGCTTTTTTTCAATGCCGAAGGGTCGTCCAGAACGGCGGCACCAGAATGCACGCGTGTTGCGGGGGCGGGTGTTGCCCACGCCTCGGTAGTCACGACTTGATCCGTGCATGCCGGGCACAACAGCATATTACCCACCTCTTGCTCTGCACCAGGCGGGCCGATTGTGGCCGGCGAAAAGAACAGGAATCCGGTGCCGGCTGCCAATGATTCGTTGCACTGGTCGCAGGTTGCCCGTTCCGGCATGTGAACGCTCCTTTCTTGGCCCCACGCTCTGTTGGGGCACAGGCGCCATTGAAGTTGTGAGAACCGATGCGGGGAAATGACAGGGCCTAACGATCAACTCACGAGTTCATCAGCCAGCCTATGTCGCACGTCCGGTGATGGTTTGTTCGCACTTCGGGCACGTGTACGATTCCTGTTGATCCGAAGGAATCATCGACAACGGCAAGTTGCTGTTGCAGTGTGGGCACAGGTAAGACTTCATCTGATTGCCATCGTAGTACTGGTCCTGAAGCACTCCGAAATACATGTAGACCCCACACCCCACGCCAAAGATTCCGAACAACGCGAGAAGACTCCAGACAGTCGCCAAGTTGTCATTTGGAATGATCTTCAGCGCGAACAGTACACCGTAGACACCTAACGCCACGGCACCAATGACAATGAACATCGCCGAAGCACGAACTAAATCATCGCGTACGGTCCTCTGTTGCATGGCGGTCTCTCCAAGGGGTCGTTGATCGAATGGCCGAATCCATCCTAAACAAGCGAGCGTTCTGTCAGCGAGCCCTTCACCGGCCGAGGAGGGTATCACGAGGGGTGATCGTCGCCAATTCACGGCAGGTCAAGTACCGGCGAGGTTTCAGAAACTGCGTCTGGTGCCACTGGCGGCTGCTTTGAGCCGCCAGTGAATTGAAAGAACACTGGCGAGCGAAGCCCCTCGCCAGTGGCACCCAGCCGAAGGAGATATATTGGCTCCGCGTGCGGCTGGGGTCGGGCGTCCTCGACCGCCTCCAGCAGGTGAGCAGAGAGGGCGTGTTTCCTCGACGGACGGTGTCGAGCGAGGACGCTCGACCCTCAGCCACACCACCTTCGTCAGGACTTCCCGGGGCATTTCCGGAGAGACTCGCGAATGGCGGCGACGAGGTTGACAAGAAAAGTAGCCTTCATCGCTCCGCGTGAAGTTAGCCGAGTGTGATCAGACGTGGTTTGAACGATCAGCGCCGAACTCGCGCACGGCTTTCTTCACGCGGAGCGATGAAGGCTACTTTGGCAGAGTCGCGGAGAACGGTTGGGTCGCGTAACCTTCTCTGCGTGATGACTCGTTGTTCTTCTGGCTTCCCGTGCGACCATGTCTCTCGAACTTTTTCATCCGGTGATTCAGCAGTGGTTTCGGGGGCGGTTTGCTGCGCCGACGGAGCCTCAGGAGTTGGGGTGGCCTGATCTGGTGGCGGGGCGGGATGTGTTGATTGCCGCGCCGACGGGGAGCGGGAAGACGTTGACGGCGTTTCTCGCGGCGATCGACCGGCTGCTGCGACTGGCCGTGCGGAACGAATTGACCGACGAGATTCGCGTCATCTATGTCTCGCCGCTGCGGGCCTTGTCGAACGACATGCACCGCAATCTGGAAGTGCCGCTGGCCGAGATTTTGGCCGTGGCGGGCGACCTCGGGTTGGAAATCCCGCCGATTCGGGTGGGTCTGCGGACGGGGGACACCTCGGCGTCGCAGCGGGCGGCGATTGTGAGGCGGCCTCCGCAGATTCTGGTGACGACGCCCGAGTCGCTTTACCTGATGCTCACCAGTCCGAAGGCGCGCGAGAAACTGAAGACCGTCGAGACGGTGATCATCGATGAAATCCACGCCCTCGTGCGGGACAAACGCGGTTCGCACCTGGCTCTCACGCTGGAACGGCTCGCGGCCCTCTGCCCGCAGCGTCTGCAACGGATCGGCCTGTCGGCGACCCAGCGGCCGATTGAGGAGATCGCGCGGTTTCTGGTCGGCGTGGGAGTAGGCGGGGTTGAGGGTCGAGGGTTGAGGGTTGAGGGGCAGACGACTGTTGATTCGCGTCGGGTCATGACTCCGGCCCCCTCGCCCCCGTCTTCGGGGGAGAGGGCTAGGGTGAGGGGGCCGAGTGGTGAGAGGACTCTGTTCCCGGAGTTCTTTACAACTGGTACTTCATTCAACGAGCATCTGTCCGCACTCGACGTTCAACCCCTCATCGAAAGCCCCCCTCACCCTAACCCTCTCCCCCCCAAAGCGGGGGGCGAGGGGACAAGACCAGA
>JANODP010000425.1:0-1821 GCA_031412755.1 Schlesneria sp.
CACTCGGATCTGAAGCCTTTTCATCAGGCCCCCCTGCACCTCTCCCCCGAAGACGGGCGGGAAAGAGAACCGGAAGTGGACCACCGTTTGACGACGGCACCCTTGCGTCACTTCAGGAGCCATAATGCCGCCGCTTGGCCATCTCTGCCGCGGTCAGCACGTTGTTCATGAATTCTCGAAACGGATTCTCGCCCCCCGTGATGGCCACCACGGTCGTATTGCTGCCGCTGTGGATGATGAGGAATTTGTATTTGATGAAAAAATAGAACGGCAGCACCAGCAGGCCGAGGAAAAACACCGGCAACAGCACGAGGCTCGCGCCCAACAGGGCCGGATTGGGTTGGATGCGCAACTCGGCCGAATCGACCTCCGTCAGCAGCAACTCGGCATGCCGCTGGGACAGGACGCCGTGCGTCGTTTCGATCAGCCGCGTGCCGTCGATCTCCAGCGTGGTGGTGCCAAACATCGACGGAACGATCTGGCCGCCAAACGACGCCACCGCGCGGCGGCCCGTGACGCTCGTGATCAAGCCCCGCGGCCGCTGTTGTGCGCCCGAGTGCTCGGCGTAGTCACCGACATCCTCATCCTCGTCGGAGGATGGCACGATGATCGTGGCCTCGCAGTCCGGGCACTTGGTTTTCGTGCCGGCGTGTTCCGACTTGAACCGCATCTGCTTGCCGCAGACGCACCTGAAATCGACAGTCGCCATGCACTCGGCCTTTCGTCGCGATCGCACCAGTCCGATCAAATCACGGATTGGATCAGGAGCGATCCGGCCAGCGATACGCCGCCTGTGCGTTGCGAATGCTGAACTTCTCCAAGGCCGCCGCGCCGCGGCCGCGCGCGTACTCCATGACGACCTTTTGCACGGTGGCCAGATCGGCGGCTCGTTCGCTCACCGGCCAGTTGCTGCCGTAGATCACGCGCTCGTCCCCGAACGCCTTCCACGCCGCATCGAGCACCGGGACGTAGAAGTCCGGATCGCGTGGAGCCGGCTTTCCATCGCGTGATGCCCCCTCCACCAGTGCCGACACTTTCATATACACGAGCTTGTGCCGCGAGGTGGCCTTCAGTCCGGCCAACCAGGCCTCGTCGAGTTTCGGTCCGTCGATGCGAACGTTGGCCAGGTGATTGATGACGATTCGCAGGTCAGGCAGCTTTGTCGCCAACTGATCGACGAGCGGCAGCAACTCCGGCCCGCCATTCACATCGAGTTCCAGGTCGGCCTCGGACAGCCGCTGGATGTCGGCGAGGTATTCGGGACTTTCCAGCCCCAGCTTCAGCGGCCCGGCGTTGACGCGGATCCCTCGAAAGAGCGGGTTCTTCGCGAACCGAGCCAGATGCTTCGCGAAGTCGGGCTGACCGGGAGTCAGATTTCCGACCAGACCCAGCACGAACTTGTCCTTCTCGGCCAGATCGAGAATCCACTGGTTGTCCTCGACCCGCGGACTGGCCTCGACCACCACGGTCCCCGTCACTCCGAGTGGCACCGCGATCTTCTTGTAATCTTCGGGCAGGACGCGCCGGTACAGCGACTTGTCATCCTTGCCGGGCCACGGCACACCCTCGGGGCGCGTCGGGTCGTAGAAGTGAGTGTGCGTGTCGACGATGCCGTGCGCAGCGTCGGCCTTCGCAAACGCCGTTGTGCAGAGACCCGCAGCGAGGCCCAGACTGCCCGCCAGAAAGTCGCGTCGAGTCGGTTGAAAAATCACGGTGCGAACGGCCTCTCAAGTTGGAATGGGGACCACGGGGATCGGCTTGGGTGCCACGGTCACGGCTTGGCGTGGCCGTGCATTGGTTGCGCGGAAGACACGGCCACGC
>JANODP010000426.1:0-2547 GCA_031412755.1 Schlesneria sp.
GCGAGATTGAGAATTCGCTTGTCGGCCAATTTTGAAATTTGAACGCCCGACCCCAGAGCGGCGGTTGACGGAGTTGGCTTGAAGGCGTTGCTGGACGTGCGACTCGTCACAACTGGGGTTGGCTCGGTTGGGGACCAAATCTATACTCCGCGCGCACTCGCCGGAGCCCTTCGGCGACTGACGTTTTCTTGGCACGCCCTAGCAGGGAGGCATCGCGTGGACAAGGTTTTGATCGCCGGTATCGAGACGGTCGTCGGTGGGAATCTGGCAGTCGGTCTGGCTCGGCAAGCGCCGGTCACGGGAGTGGCTCTCGGTGAGCCGACTTCGATCGCGGGAATCAATCTGGAATCGCACGCGGCGTCCTCACCCGAGGCGGTTCGGCAAATCATTCAGAAGGTGCGGCCCACGCGGGTCGTGCTGTGCGGCAACGCGGCGCGGTCCGGCTGGGACGGCAGCATCCCGCCCGGCGCCGCCGATCTCGACCAGGCGTCGTGGTGGAGCGAGGCGGTTCGCGATTCCGGGATGCAACTCACGCTGATCTCGTCCGACGCGATCTTCACCGGTCCGTGGATGTTTCATGCGGAGAACAGTCACAGCGTCTGTCCGAGCGCTCCCGCTCAGACCGCGCGCGACATCGAAGCCCGCGTGCTCGCCAACTGCCCCGACGCGCTGATCGTGCGGACTCACGCCTTCGGCTGGCAGCCGGGCGAGAAACCGGGTTGGATCGAATCGCTGCTGACGCGGCTGGAACGCGGCTTCGACACCGAGCTCGATTGCCTGCGCTACGCCTCGCCCATTCTCGCGACCGACCTGACCGAGATCATCTCGGGCGCCTGGACGGTTGGCTTGAGCGGTATCTACCACGTGGCGGGGGCCGAGCGGGTGAACCCGGTTCAATTCGCCAGCCGCCTCGCGCAGCAATTCCATCTGCCGATCCCGCTCACGATGGCGATCGAGTCGCTGATCGATCGGCCGAGCGGTTTCGGTTGCGGCGAGACCTCGCTGCAAACCCGCAAGATTCGCCGCGCGCTGGGCGTCTCGATGCCCATGCTCGACGAAGGCTTGCAGCGCCTGTTCCAGCAGCACGTCGAAGGCCATCGCGGCCGATTGTCTGGACGAGCCAGTCTTCCGACGACCCGAGTCGCGTGAGCGAAGTCCAAGAGTCTCCTGATTGATCGCACAGCGACCCGGACGATTCGCAACGTCCGGGTCGCTTTTTGTTTTGTGAGTCCACATCCTGCCAATGTGACACTCGGCTTCCACGGTGTGGACTTCGATGTCGCTTCTGTGACGTCACGGTAAGCCAATTTGGCATTCACACTTGTGAATGTGTCGTTCCCTCTCATCAATGTGGAGATCCCACAAGCCAATATGGCGATCCCTCACATCAATGTGGCGATCACTCGAGCTCGTGGAGTTTCCCACGACCTCGAGTGGTCGCCACATGACCTCGAGTGGTCGCCACACGACCTCGAGTGACCGCCACACGACCTCAAGTGGTCGCCACATGACCTCGAGTGGTCGCCACATGACCTCGAGTGACCGCCACACGACCTCGAAGGATCGTGACATTGGCTCTCCAGAAGTCCACAATGGCTTGTCAGGCAGTCGCATGGATGTGTCGGACATCCAGGGTGCAGTCGTCAATTGGTGGCCCGATGAAAAGGCTTCCGATCCGAGTGAATTGGGCGGTTTGCGAGATCGCGAACTTGTTGCGGTTTCCTCTGCCATCCGTGCCCCGGCTCTGCCATCCGTGCGAAGCCGATCAAAAGGGAAAAAACGCACGGATGGCAGGGCCAGAGCACGGATGAGTCACGACAAACGACGCAAGACATGATTCGGTGGTTGAAAGACCGTTTCATCAGGCCATCCTCTCCTCGAAGACGGGCAGGAGAGGGGACCAGAAAAGGCGACCACCAAATAACGACTGCACCCGGACATCCACAATCCACTGCTTGGCAATCACTTTGGGGAGTCTGATCGGGTATCATCGTGGTCCCGGATTTTTCTGGCATTCGTGGTTGGCTTCGGGTACAAGATGGCCCGTTTTTCCCGCCTAGAACGGTGCCTCCCGCACTCCCGCCTCACTCTCCCGGCTCGCGTGACACATGATTTTGCTTCGCCTTTTCCGGCCGATGCCCTTCGTCTTGGTGACCGCCCTCCTCGTCGCGATCCGTTTCTCGGTCGTGGCGGCTTCGGCGGCCGAGTCGCCCGAGTTGGCCGCGCGCTTTGCCGCACAGGGCCGCGCGTTCGTGACCAAACATTGCCTCGCCTGCCACGGCGAGAAAGAGCCCAAAGCCGACCTCAGCCTGTTCGCCGACCAGGACGCCGCCTCGGTGACGAAGCGTCGCGACGTGTGGGAGAGCGTCGTCGAGATGGTCTCGACCGGACAGATGCCGCCGCCCGAGAAGCCTCGCCCCGAGCAGGCGGATGTCGACCAGTTTGTCGCCGTCGTCAACGCCCTCTTCGACGAGGCCGATCTGCACGCGAAGCCCGATCCCGGCCGGGTCACCGTCCGGCGGCTCAACCGCACCGAGTACAACAACA
>JANODP010000427.1:0-2343 GCA_031412755.1 Schlesneria sp.
CCACCCAACTCTCACCCCCCCCACGGCCACCCCCGGCCCCGCCCCCAAACCCACCGCCCCCCCACGACAACTCAAGCTCTGGGTCGGGGTGGCCGGGTCGGACGCGCGGGTCTCAGAATGCGGATGACGAACGCGAACCCGAGCACCGTCGGGACGAGGACGTTCAGCGGAATCTTCGTCCGCCCAATCAGCAGAGCCGCGACGACCGTCCCCACCACGACGCCGAGCGACGCTCGCCCCAGCTCCGGGTTGCGGGTGATCGAAGGGAGTGCGAGCCACAATGCGGCCATCACGATCCCGACTTTCAGACATGCCCCGCGCCACATGTCGCTGTTCCCCTCCAAGCCCAATGCCCAGAGCAGCCCCGCCACGACGAGCAGCCCCAGCCCGATCGCGCCAATCAACGAACGATTCACGGTGACAGGTTGTGAGTTCATGGGCGGAATTATGCAGGGAGTAGTGGGTAGTGGATAGTGGGCAGTGGGTAGGGAGGAAAATGAGGAATGGGACGTCACCGTCTTCGATGTCTCTGTCTTCCCTATCCACTACCCACCATCCACTACCCCCTCCTCCGGCCGAATCGGCCGCTTGGGGTTTTCGCATTCTTACCCGGACAGTACACTTCTCCCCACTCCGCGCAGGGACCGTGCGGTGAGTCGCTCGGTCGTCACGGGTTGTGATCAGGGTGTGACAACCACGTCTCTGCGGTCGTTGGAAAAAGCCTTCGGAAGGGATGCCGTGATGGCCGCGAAGCCACTTCGCTTATTGCACGCCGCGAATCTGCGCCTCGATTGCCCGCTGCAACACGTTGCTGCGCTGCACGACGACCTGCGCGACATCGTGGAGGTCGCGACGCTCACGGCGTTCGATCGACTGGTCAGCCTGGCCATCGAGCGCGATGTCGATGCGCTGCTCATCACGGGCAACAGCTTCGACGCTTCGGTGGCGAGTCTCACCGCGGAAGTCGCCCTGCGAAACGGGTTCGAGCGACTCGACGAGCGGCAGATTCCCGTCTTCGTCACGCCGGGGAAACTCGATCCCGCGTCGGCCTGGCTGCAACTCCCCGCCCTGCCTGAAAACGTTCACTTCCTGAACGATCTGGAGGAGCCGCCGATCGATCTCACCGATCGAGGCCGCCTGCTGGCGACGCTGCTTCCCGTGACGGTCGATTCGGCGGTCGAGCCCTACGAACTCGAAAATCTGTTCGCGGCGCGGGCCGCCAACGCTGCGGATCGGCCCTTCGTGGTCGGTCTGCTGCTGCCCGACCGGCCCAATGTCCGCAACGCCCCCTCGGCGAGGTTCGCGGCGCTCGATTGGTTGGCCTGTTCGGTGGACGAAGCGACGAATGAACTGCCACTCACCGACGGCGTCATCAACGCGCAGCACGGTCCGCAGGGATTGTCCTTCGACGAGACCGGCCCGCGCGGCGCGATGCTGCTCGAAGTCGATGGGCAGCGGCGGATGAAGCAAACTCTGTTGCCGCTCGCGCCGGTTCGCTGGGAACGACTCACCCAGAAGCTCGACGGCGTTCGCAGCCGCGACGATTTGTTGGAGCGGATGCTGGCGGCGCTCGAACGGCTGTCGGACTTGCCCGGTGAATTGGTCCGCTTCATCGACTGGAAGCTCGATCGGACGAGTGCCGAGGCGAACGGCTGGGAAGCGGACGCGGCGGTCGCGGAACTCGCCACAGCATTGACGCAACTGACCGACCAAGCCGACGGACTGCGGTACGTGCATCGCATTCAGCCGCTCGATCCCGATCTGTCGCTGATCGAATCGGGCCACCGCGAGTTGTTGACCGAGTACCTGCTCGCGATGGATCGTCGCTCGCCGGTGACTCGGCCGGCCATGACGAAGTGGCTGACCGAAGCCAAGATCGCCAACACACTGAAGACGGGCCGCTGGGAGTCATGGGCCGACGCGGTCGAACCGGCGACAGTCGCCACCCAGGCGCAGCAGCTTGGTTGGGAGTGGTTCGCGTCGATGGAAAGCAAATGACGGGAAGAGAAACACCAAATCTCAAGTACCAAAGCCCAAACGAATCTCAAATCTCAATAGTTCCAAGTTTGCAGAGTTTGTCTTTGCTTTTACTCCGAAGGAGTTGTGTCCCATAGCCCCGGGTTGCGAGCGAAGCGAGCTACCCGGGGGAACGGTTCAACCGCCCATGTACCCCAACGGGGTTCCGTCATCGGCGTTTCTCGAATGACGCAACCCTTTCAGGGTAGATGGCGAATGCGTTCTCCCTCCCAGGGTAGCCCGCCTGCGCGGGCAACCCTGGGCTATGAGACGCAACTCCTTCGGAGTAAAGACACCTCGTTCAACCCCAAACTTGGAACTACTGAA
>JANODP010000428.1:0-14670 GCA_031412755.1 Schlesneria sp.
TGCATATTAAACTTTTTTTCATTTCAGAGGGGTTCGGGGGGTGGGGGGCGGGGCGAGAAATTTCAGACTCGCCCCTCGTCCCTCGCCCCTCATCCCTTTCCAAGGGCGTTTATGAGGCCGGACACGAGTCGGCTCACCTCGTCGCACACAGAGAGAAGACTTTGTACTTCGGATTCACTCGCAAAACTCAGGCGCTGAGCCAGCAACAATTGGGTCTCAAGTTCTTGGAGAGAGCCGCGAGAGATATGCAGAAAATGGACGTAGTCCTTGGTCGTTCCACGACCTTGACCTTCGGCGATGTTGCTGGGGATCGAGACCGACGCGCGACGCATTTGGTTGGACAAGCCGAACTGCTCGCGAGCCGGAAACGCTTCCGTCACACGATAAACGCCCGCGACCAAGTCCATTGCTTTTTGCCACGCAATCAAATCTCGATAACTCCGCACGTTCATTGCTCGCCCCTCGCCCCTGACCCCTCGCCCCTCACACGTCCGAGAAACAGCAGCACGGGTCCAGCCGTGCGGCCGACCGTGCGGGCCAGTAGGCGGCGATGGTTGTGATGCTCAGTGCCGCCGCGAGGGCGATGAGCAGCAAGTCGGGGAGCGGTGTCACCGTCACTCCCGCCCACTGCGAGCCGAGCAGCATCGCCACGACCAGACCCAGCACGCATCCGCCGACCGCACCGACGAGGCCCAGTACCAGCGCTTTCAGCAGGAATAGACGCGTCACCAGGCCGGGCGTGGCACCGAGGGCCATCAGCGTGCCGACTTCGCGCCGCCGCTCGCGGACGTTGGACGAGATCGTACTGGCGACGCTGGCCCCGCCCACCACCACCAGGATGCTCAGCACGAACAGCGACATCTGGCTCATCAGCCGATTGATGCCGACCTGCGTCGAAACGACCTGTGAGATCGTCACCACCTTGGCATCGGGCAGCAGTTCGGTCAGTTTTGGGACGAGTCCCCCGGCGGCATCCTCACAGCAGCCCATGACCTCGATGGCGTTGATGACCTCGCCCGCGTTCGTCATCCGCTGGACCGTGTGCAGGTGAGCGAAGACGCGGCTGTCATCGACGGTCCCGGTGCGAGGCAGCACGGCCAGCACTTGCAGCGACTCGCCGAACAGGTCGATGGACCGGCCCGGCTGCAAGCCTGCGAACTCGGCGACATCGGCCCCGATCACCGCCTCGTTCCCCTTCAACTGGTCGATCGTTCGCTGACTGGCGAGCGACTCGGGCGCGGCGTCGTAGGTCTTCGGCCCGCAGGCCGCCTTCGTGCAGCCTTCGTGCTTGTTGCTGAACAGGGAGACCGACTGCCACGCCGCCTTCGCCTGAAACTCGCTTTGCGGCAGGATGCCGGTCAGCGTCACCGCGCGATCCCCGAGCTTGGTCGAGACGCACAGCTTCGGCGACAATCGCTCCACGCCCGGCAGATTCGCGAGCAGGATGCTCGACACGTGCGACTCGGGCAGCGTCTGTGCGGTGAGGTCGGCGGAGTAATAGTCCTGCAACGTCGCGGCCTTGGGGAGCACGAGCACGTTCGCGCCGAGCGACTGCAACTGCGTCCCGACCGCACGCTCCGAAAAGACGGTGACGTGGCGAATGGCCACGAGCGCCGTCACACCCAGCAGGATGGCCAGCGTGCTGGTGAGCATGGCCGACGGCCGCTCACTCAACTCGCGCCAGACGAGAGTTCTGAGGTTCAATCTGCTCTTCCTTGAGTCCTGTGAATTTGGCGGCGATCTTCGAGCGTCAACTCGTTCAGATGATTTTCGGAGCGGGAGACGTGAGTCCCCTGAATGCGGCCACAACTGCGAACCGAGCGACTTCAGGGGACTCACGTCCCCCGCTCCGAAACCGGTTTTGAAACGGCTTCTAAATCATTGCGTGAGACCACTACCTCCGCGTGGTGGGCGGCTGCGAAGCCGTGCGCGGCGCGGGTTGATGTTGGTGATGTTTGCAGTTCGGGTCGTCGCAGCACTTGCCCGCCTTGGCGAGTGCGGCGGCGATGTCGTCCTTGGACGTGAACGCATCGAACTTGCCGACGAGCACACCCGGCGGGGCGAGCAGGACGGTCGTCGTCCCCGTGGCCTTCGCGGCGTCGATCTGCATCTGCTTCAAGAACTTCGCCTCGGCCGGGTCCGCCGCCAACAGCGAGAACGTCGCCAACCGATCCTTGAAGTGCGGATCGGCCTGAAAATCCTTGAGCGAGGCCGGCGCGGGAGCCTTGGCCGAACCCTGCACGCAGACAAACACCAGCTTCCCCGCCTGCAGGGACTTCATGCAGCCCGTCATCGTCGGTGTGACGAACGAATTCTCAATTCCCTCGGCCGTCAGTTTTTGAGCAAACATGCCCGTGATCGCTCCGTTGGGCGCGAGGGCGATCGTCATCGGCATCGGCGCGCGGCTGACATCGAACTTATCCACCAACGCTTTTTCGGCTGGTTGTCCCACCTGCACGTATGCCCAGACGGCCTTCTCGGTCCGACTCGCCAATCCCTCTTTCAGCGTGGCCGCCATCGCCTGCGTGCCGGCATCGTTGGTCTTGTAGAACAGCAGGAAAGTGTACTTGCCGTCAGCGGCGGCTTGATCGACCGTGGCTTCCGCCTGGCTCGCCGCAGGGGGCCGCACGGTGGTGACCTGCTGGGCACTGACCGCCGCCGCCCACTGACTCACCGCCAGCAGGCCGGCCAGCGTGACACCCACACATCGAACTCGAAGTAACATGGCGAATCCTTTCTCGAAGCTCGAAAGACCTGCCTGAGGTTCAAACCGAACCGGTCAGGAAGATGACGTTGGCTTTGCTCAAAAAGTAGATTGGACAATCTATGAGGGCGCGCATTGCCCACCCGGCACTGGTCGTGCAATGCCAAGGCGTGTCCCAGTTGTTGATCGGCTCATCTGCGAAGAAATAATCGCCATAATCGCCCCGCGAGGTCGACGGTGGCTGCTTTCCATCAAGTTGGCACCGATTTCGACAGCCGTTTGGCGTCCGAGCCGCTGAACCGCCAGAACAGGCCGGGATGGACGACGTACTCGCAGATCATGGACGTGATCAGGCCGCCGAGGATGACTGTCGCCACCGGGTACAGAATCTCTTTGCCGGGCTGTTGTCCGCCGAGGACGAGCGGGACGAGGCCGATGCCCGCCGTCAGGGCCGTCATCAGCACCGGGGCCAGACGTTCGAGGCTGCCTCGCAGAATCATGGTCCCGGTGAAGCCTTTGCCTTGTAACATTTGCCATCCTCGTGCAGCAGTCGCAGATCGCTGACAGTTGATGCCGTCATGCGGCGCGAGGCCCGAATGCGAACCACGCTCCAATAGTGAGTGAGGCCAAGAGGAGTCCGAGTGCTGACGCGGACCAAAATCCGAGCCCGATGCGGTCCGCGAACGCCAGCGGCAGAAAGAACGGCAGCCCCAGCGGAACCAGAATCAGTGTCTCCCGCGCGAGCCGCGAGATCGCCGGAAGGTCATGCTGCTGCTGCCAACTCATGACGAAGGCGAGAATGCTGACGATGGGTAGCGTGAGCAGTAAAGCTCCCACCCGCGGGTAACGGTGGGAAAGTTCGGCGACGGCCACGATGACCGCCGCCGAAATCGTTGCTTTCACGAGTGTCCACCACATGATTCTGGTCCTTGAAGACTGACTCAAACAACGGGGCTGTGGCTACTTCTTCTCGTGCTCGCCGTGCGGTTCTTCCTTGAAGTCACCGGCGTAGGGCGTGCCATCGACCTCGCCGCTGATCGTACCGGCGAATTCTTGGACTTTGCCGAGGCTTTCGTGTTTGCCGACGAAGCGCGAGGCCATCCCTTCCGCTTCACCGTCCATAGGTGCAGCGGCGAGTTCAATGTTGAACTTCGGGTCGGTAATGCTCAGCAGGATTTGAGCCGCTTTGATCGGTGTGGCGGTTTTCTCATCGTCGCCGAGGATGTAGACGGTCGCCTCTTGTTTGTCGTGGTCCACGCAGAACTCGACGTGAAATTTACCGCCGCCCCAATCGGCGAGCGTCCCCTCGTGCGGACCGGCTCCGTGACCTTCGTGCTTGTGGCCGTGGTCGTCTTTGGCGGGAGTGGTCGCTTGCGTGGGGGCTGGTGTGACATTGGGCTTGGGAGCGGGCGGCTTTGCGCCGTCGCAGCCGAGAGCCACCGTCAACGCGAGCAGCGAAGCGAAACGCAGTGAGAAGCGGGTCATGGTCGGTGTTCCTTTCGAGAACGGGGGGGGAGGGGATTTGTGATTTTCGATTTGTGATTTTCGATTGAAGGCAGAGAGGCATTCGCTGTGAATGAGGTTGTCGCTGCTCCTCCAATCGAAAATCCAAAATCACAAATCCAAAATCAAATCAGCTCTTCTTCCGAACGAGCTTGATGCACGAGTGCGTCGGCGTCCTTGCCGCTGAACTTCCAGAACAGGCCTGGGTGGATCAGGAACTCGCAGAACGTCGAGGTCACAAGTCCACCGAGAATCACCGTGGCCACGGGATACAAGATTTCTCGGCCCGGCTCTTGCCCGCCAAGAACCAGCGGCACGAGACCGATGCCAGCAGTCAACGCGGTCATCAGCACGGGAGCGAGGCGTTCGAGGCTGCCGCGAACGACCATGTCTTGGGTAAAGGCTTCGCCTTCCTCCTTCATCAGGTGAAAGTAGTGGGTCACGAGCAAGATGCCATTGCGGACCGCGATGCCGCCGAGCGAGATGAAGCCGACGAGACTGGCGACCGTCAGTGATTGTTGCGTGATGACCAGCGCCAACACGCCGCCGATGAAGGCGGTCGGCAGGGCGTTGAGGATTTGCAGGACGATCCGCACTGACGGGTACAGCAGCATCAGCACGACGAACATGCCGACGACCGAGACTGCCGCCAGCATGAGAATGAGTGTCGTCGCCCGCTGCTGGCTCTCGAACTGGCCGCCGTATTCGATGAAGTAACCTTCGGGCAGCGTGATCTGGCGGGAGACTCGTTGCTGAATCTCGGCGACGGCGCTGGCGAGGTCGCGGTCCTGCGTGTTGCAGCGGATGACAATGCGGCGGCGGGCGTTTTCGCGATTGATCGAATTGGGGCCGGCTCCCTCGCCGATGTCGGCCAGTTCGCGGAGTTCGATCTGGCCGCGATTGTTCGGCAGGTCGATGCGCAATCGGCCAAGGTTCGCGTAGTCGGTGCGGTAGCTCTCCTCCAGTCGCACGAGCAGGTCGAACCGCCGCTGACCTTCCAGCACTTGCGAGATGACTTCACCCTGCAACGCGGTTTCAATGATTTGAGCGACGTAGGCTCGCGTCAGTCCGTGGAACGCCAAGTCGTCCGACCGCAGTCGGATGTGCAGTTCCTCCGTCTGACGAATTGCCTCGACCACGGGGGGCGTGACACCGGGAACGCTTTGAATCGTGGCTTTCACTCGCTCGGAGAGTTGCTGCAACGTGTCGATGTCATCGCCGACGATCTTGATCGCAATTTGAGCGTACACGCCCGAGACCATGTGACTGATGAGGTGTGCGAGCGGCTGTTCGACCTCGATGTCCACGCCGGGCGCTTCCTCGCGCAGTTCCGCAAGGAGTTGCTTGAGGATCACTTCGCGGTGACGGCCGCTCTCGGGATTCATGCTCAGGATGTACTCGCTGGCACTGACCGGCATCGCGTGTTCGTCCATCTCGGCCCGGCCCGTGCGGCGGACGAAATGAATGATCTCCCCCTTGGGATTCTTCTCGGACTTCTGCATTTGTCGAAACTTGGCGTCGATTGCCTTTGCCGTTTGGTTGGACGCTTGCAGCGACGAACCCGGCGGCAAAGTAACGTTGACCTGGACACTTCCCTCATCGAACTGCGGCAGAAAGTTTCGCCCGAGACGAGCCATCTCCCAAGCGGCGTATCCGACCAGCAGCCACGTCGCCAACAGCAGCCAGCCCGGCCGAGCCATGCTGAGTCGGATCAAGTAACTGGCCGCCCACTTCAATGTTCTCAGCAACAGTCCGTCGTGTTCCGTGTGAGTCGCCTTCGACTGCGGCAGCAGGTAGTACGACAACACGGGCGTCACCGTCAGCGACACCACCAGCGACGCCAGAATCGACACGATGTAAGCCACGCCGAGCGGAGCGAACAAGCGGCCCTCGACGCCCGACAACGCGAACAGCGGTAGAAACACGAGGATGACGACCGCCGTGCCAAACACGATCGCGCTGCGGATTTCCTTGCTGGCGTCATAGACCACGCGGAGGTTGCGATTTTTGATTTTTGATTTTTGATTTTCGATTGAAAGCAAAGAAGAAGAGGCGGCATCCTGCGCGGTGCCTTCTTTGCCTTCCAATCGAAAATCATCAATCGAAAATCGAAAATTCGCCTCTTTGAGGCGGCGAAAGATGTTCTCGACATCGACGATCGCGTCATCCACGAGTTCGCCCATCGCCACGGCGATGCCGCCCAGCGTCATGACGTTGATCGAAAGCTGTGTTCCCGTCAGGTAGCCGATGATGCGAAACACGAGTGTGGTGATGACCAGCGACAGCGGGATCGCCGTCAACGTGATGAACGTCGTGCGGAAGTTGAGCAGGAACAGGAACAGGATGATGAGCACCAGCACGGCACCGATGACGAGCGCCTCGCCGACGTTGAAGATGCCTCGGTCGATGAAGTTCTTCAGTCGGAACAACTCCGAGTTGATGACGATATCGGCCGTCAGCGAGGCTTCCGATTCCTTCAACGCCTCTTCCAGCCGGTCCGTCAGCGAGCGGGTATCGACATGCGGCTGCTTGACGATGGTGAAGACGACGCCGGGACGCCCGTTGATGCTGCCGTCGCCACGTTTGAGCTGCGGCCCTTCAGCAACCTGAGCCACCTGACTCAACAGCACAGAACGATCTTGATGGACCTTGATGGGGATCTTCCGCAGGTCTTCCAGAACGAGACGAGAATCTGGACCAAGCCGCCCCAACACGCGAATCGGTCGTTCGGTCTCGCCCGTCACGGCGAAACCGCCGCTCGTGTTGATGTTGCTGTCCCTCAATGCCTGTTCGACATCCTGCAACGTCACGTCGTATTCCAAGAGCGCCGCCGGATCAATCAGCACCTGATACTGCTTGCGATCCCCCCCTTGCAGAAAGACCTCCGCGACGCCGGTCACTTTCAGCAATCGCGGTCGAATGACCCAGTCGCCCATCGTACGCAGCGACATCTGCTGCTCGGCGAGCAATGGAAATCGCACGTCGTGCACCTGACCGGCGATGGTCAGCGTCGCGCGATGATCGTGCTCGTCACAGTGAGCCAAGTCCCCCGATGCCGCACACGGTGGGGCGACTCCCCACGCAAACTTCTCGATCGTCACCGCTTCCCATGAGTCCGGTCGGTGACGATCCGTCGGTCGCCAGCACAGAACCCGTGGCGACTCCTTTTCGCCCGGAACTAATTCCGCGAGCAACCCCGTCCGGCCAACCGGCACCAATTCGCCGCCGCTCGGACCGCTCTGGCGATAGATACCGGCAATGACAATCTGACCCATGATGGAAGCTGGTGGCGTCATCTGCGGACGAATGCCCTCGGGTAGTACTCCGGCCAGCGTCCCCAACCGCTCCTGCACCGTCTGCCGGGCGGCACGAATCTCGGTGTCCCAGTTGAACTCGATGTAGATCACATTCAGTCCGGCAGTGGACTGACTCCGCACGGCCTGCACGCCGCTGGCCCCCAGCAGTGCGACCTCAATCGGCTGAGTGATCATCGTCTCGACCTCTTCGGTCGCGAGTCCGGGACACTCGGTGATGATGATGACCCGCGGACGGTCGAGATCCGGAAACACGTCGATCGGCAGTGTCGTCGCCAGATAAGAGCCGTAGACCAACAAGGCCAGACTCATCACGACGACGAGCATGCGATAGCGAAGAGCAAATCGAATGACAGCGTTAAGCATTTTTGATTTTCGATTTTTGATTTTGGATTGAAGACTGAGCCGTCTTGTGCGCGGCCGCCATGATCGCCGTCAGCTCGTTGGCTTCTTGGAGGAGCGGTTCGATGCGTTGCTTCGTCAGCAGCTTGCCATCGATGATAAGTTCCAGCCAGAAGACACTCTCGTCCGCCTCTTCCACGACCACGCCCAGTTTCGCGACGAATTCGGCCTTCGACCGTCCGCGGCAAGCGGAACGATAATTCGCGCCGACCGAAGTTCCGGATCGAATTAATTGGTTCCCGATCGCTCGACCCACCGAATTCTCTGGCAAGGCTCCGACAACTTTCATGACACGCAATGCGAACTGCTTCGTCCGCTGCTTCAATTCCAACTCGTTCATCGCCTACCTCCCAATCGAAAATCCAAAATCACAAATCCAAAATCAATGCGCAGCGTGAACGGTGCCGTCGGCATGAACGTGGACGTCGGCGCGAACACCACTCGCAGCCTGGGCCTTGAGGACGCGGTTCAGCGACGCTGCCGAACTCTGAGCGAGATAAACGCCGGGCGTGAGCCGGGTGTCGTTGACCAACACGACATTCAAGCGGTCCTCGTGCAGGACATGCACGGCGATGCGGTTGAAGAGATCGCCGTTCTGACGGAAGACATAGGCTTCCGGGCCTTCCCGCACGACGGCGGACGATGGCAACACGATCACGTCTTTGAGTTCTTCAACCGGGACGTGCAGCCGCACACGCTGGCCCGGTCGAAATCGCCAGACCACGAACGTCTTGCCGTCCTTTTCGTAGCCTCGCGATTGGTTCGTCAACGGGATGAAGAAATCGAATGTGCGACTGACGGTGTCAATGGAATTTGCGAGATGGCGAATCTGGAACGTCTGGTCCAGCGGCGACCAGTGCAGACCGTCGTCCTCAGCGAATTCGACTTGGATCGGCCAGCCGTTCTGAGCCGCCTTCTCCAGGAACGGGGCTTCCTGCTTGAAGGCGTGGCCTTCGATGTACAGCGAATGATGGTTGGACAACACAGAGAGCAACTGCCCGGCTTGCACCTGTTGACCAAGATCGACCTTGAGTTCCTGCACCTCGTAGGCGACGGGATTTTGGATTTTGGATTTTGGATTTTCGATTGTGGATTGCGGAGGTGCGCCGGGTGACGAGGCGTCACTGTCTTCCAATCGAAAATCATCAATCGAAAATCGAAAATCCTCAACGGGCGGTGGTGCGACGACTTCGATGGTCGATACGAACTTCCCTTCGGTGATGCCGTCGATCTGTTCCGGATTGAGCCCCCGCGTCAGCAGGTCCTGGCGGTGTGCTTGCGTGGCCGCCGCCTGCCGACGCAGTTGGTTGTCGAGTTCGATGATTCTCGACTCTGGGATCGTGCCGCTCTTGGCGAGAGCCTCCAACCGTGTGCGTTGTTCCGTCACCAGTTGAGTTTCGCGTGTTGCCTTGAACAGTTCCGACTGCGTGTTCTGAAGGTACTCGCTAAACAGCCGCAGCGTGAACAGACGGTCGCCGGGTTTCACGGTGTCGCCGGGAAAGGCGTGAACCTGCACGACGGAGGAGACGGCGGGAGCCGTCACACCGCGGTCGGAGCGGCCGGGCCGATCCACGATCGCACCGGGGACTTGAATCGTTCGCCAGTACGTTTGAGGCTTCGCCGCTTTCGCGACCAACCCCAGGTTCTGGCGCGCCTGCGGACTCAGCTTGAGGACCGTTGCCTCCTGAATCGGCGCGGGAGGCGACTCCGCCGCCTTGGCCGGTGTTGTGCGTGAAGCGATCAAAGCCATCCACTGGTCGCGCGTGATGAACGCGCCAACACCCAGGCTGGCCACGAGGGCAATGCCGCCCAAGATTCGGAGTATTCGTGGAATTCGCATCATGTCACCTCTGTGGGAAGCGCCGTTCAAGATTCATTCAAACCCCGCCGCGGGGCGGAGGCCGCAAGGTGGTCACATCTGGACGGACGCCGACCACTCCTGCGTACACCCCCGCCCCGCGAACGAGGCGTTTCTCAATGTTTGGGCGGTGATCGCGCTTCAACTCGATCCTCGCCGCGTGTGTGGACAATCCGCCGCCAAGATATGCGGGGACATCGCAGTCGCGTCTCGATAGCCGGCTCTCAAACCGTTTGGAACGGGAGAACACGTCAAATTCGCAGCCGTTCCGTCCGCAGTCCGTCGCGTTTCCAGAACGCGGTCGAAGGGGTCGCGTTTTTAGATGCGGTAGACGCAGAGCGCCGACCGCTGCGGACACGACGAAAGTGGCGGACCGTAGTCAACGCCATGATGACCGAACGTGGTGCGGACAGACATGGCCAACTGGTTCAAGACATCCGCGCTGGCATTCGGAAAGCCGTGGCTCATATTCTGTTTTGGCAACTCGGCCCGTGGAGCCGAGACAAAAAAGACGTGCGTGCCGATGCAGACGTGGTGCTGGTGCGGGCCATCACAGGGGCAACTCCCGTGGTCTGCGTCTTCGGCATCACAATTTGCATCGTGATGGCGATCAACAGGGCCGTGGTCGTGAGCGTGGTGACCGTGCGGATGAGTGTGTTCGTATGTGTAAACACATGTTTGTCGCGCCTTGGCAGGGTGGTCGTCATCATGTGTGCGCGATGTCCTGCCTCCACAGCAGCAAGCAAAGTGCTGTGCGGTGAAGGCAACGAGCATCACGAGTGAGACCAGACGATTCACAATTCATTCCTTGCAAGCAGACAGACGGATTATGGGGGCTTGCCGAGTTCTGTCAACCGCGGACTTCTACGGAAACGCTTCGATCTGTGCCAGTCCGGCGAGTTCGGCGGCGGCGGCCCAGCGGGCTTCGAGGGCGTCGATGTAGCCGAGGTTGGCATCGACCAGGGCTCGTTGAGTTTGCAGCAGTCTCAGAAAATCGAACTGTCCCTGGGCGAAACCCTCCTGCATGATCTTCACCCCCTCGCGCGCCTTGGGAATGATTTTCTGTTCGTAGCGCCGGGCCTGTTGGTCGGCGATGCGGTAGCGTCCCGCCGCGTCGGCCATTTGTTTCGCAATCAGGTTCTGCACCTGCTCGACCGTGGCCTGCGCCTTGAAGATCTGAGCATTCGCCGAGGCGATGTTGCCCTCGTTCTTGTTCCAGAACGGCAGCGGGACGGATGCCTGCAACATTCCCATGTTGTGCAGCGGTTGCACCTGATACTGATAGCCGCCGTAGATCGTCACGTTGGGAAACGGTTGGACGATGGCTCGTTGGAGCAGGAAGCGGTTGCGTTCGACTTCCTGTTCGGCGAACTGCACGTCGGCGTTGTAGGGGACAAAGCCGTCGAGCAGCACCTGCGTGGCCACCCCTTCCAGTGATTCTGTCAGATCGCCCCGGATGCGGTTCAGTTGCAGATCGCGCAGTCCCAGGATCGCGACCAGTTGCTTCTCGGTCGCCCGCCACTTGGTCTCGGCATTTTCGAGTCCCACTTCGGCCTTTTCGAGTTCGATCTCGAACAGCAGCGTGTCGCTGCGAGTCCCCTCACCCGCCTCCTGCAATCGCAACGTCGCCTGTTGTGACTTGCCCGCGATCTCGACCAGCCGCGTCAGCACCTCCGTCCGCCGTTGAGCCGCCAGCGTGACGAAGTAGCCTTGCCGCACGGCCGTGAGCAGCTCGAAGCGAGTCCGCACGAAGCGGAACTCGGCTTGAACGACCTCGCGACAGACGGCGGCCTGGTCGAGCTGCAGCTTCCGTTTCGTCACGATTTCCTGGCTGAGGGCCGCGAAGTACTGGCTCTCGTCCCCCGCCAATTGAGTCGCGCCGCCAGAGGCGACCGGGTTGGGATAGAGTCCCGCCTGATACGCCTTGCCCCGCATCGACTCGACCTCGGCCGCGGCCTGTCGGAGCGCGGGGCTGCTCGCCTCGGCCAGGGCCACGAGTTCTTCGAGCGTGGTGCCGGGAGCCGCCTCGACCGCGGCTGTTGGCGCGGGAGGCGGCTCTTCGGCGCGAATCGCCGTGTCACAGATGAACTGTGCGCACAGCAATCCTGTACCGGCCACCATGTTGTGGACGAACGTCCGTGTCCTCATCGTGCCCAACCTTCCGTGTGGGGCGTGTCGCCAGATCGGCCTCCGTTGCCGTACCGGCCTTGCTGTCCGTCCGACTCCTCTTTTCGGCCACTCCGTTACGACTGACACAGTCCGACCCACGTCCCCTGCCGTTTGCGGCAGGACCCTCACAGCTTGCCAGTCCATGAGCGACAACAGGCGGCCATGACTGATCTTTACGCAAACGTCCACCTGAATTAGCGTTCAACCCACTTTGAACCGTCAGCCCACGAAGGCGTGAGGCATGTGAGGCATCGATCTGATCGGTGCCTGTGACGGGACCGGGTTCAATCTCTGCTGAGGTACTCATGAGCACGCGCTTGGCGTTTTACTTTGGTGCGGTAGCCCTCGGGCTTTCCCTGTGCTGCGACACGCTTGACGCTGAGGAGTGGGTTGTTGCGCCCCGAGCCAGCCGCGAGAGGCGTCTTGCGCCGGAACTCGATCTGTTGCGACATTGCGACCGCCGTCACATGTTCAAGGGAGTCAGCCGGAGGGGAAAGGCGGTCTTCGATGTCCCGTTGGGCGAGGCGAAGAATGTCCAGTCCATGTCGGTCGCCATGAATTCCGACATCCCACGCATTTCCACGTGGGGCAAACGGCTGCTGATCAGCTACGCAGGCCAGGGTGCCAAACCCTCGGAGGCCACACTCAAGGCCGCGGGGCTGAACAAGGTCGAGGACTATGAACGGGGGTCGTTTCTGGTTGTGGAACCCCAGGAGGCCGTGTCATCGAAAACGGTCGAGGCTCTATTGGGAGACGATGCGGTCGCCTATGCGGCTCCCGACTACTTCATGTCGGTTTCGCCCGTCAAGCCGACCGAGACAGCTCAGCCCTTGATCGCCGGTTCGGCTCCGAACGATCCCCTCTTCAACCAGTTGTGGGGGATGCAGAACATCGGTGCGACTCAAGTCTGGCCCGGCTTCCGCGAAACGCCGAAGATCATCGTCGCGGTCATTGATACCGGGGTCGATTACAACCACCCGGACCTCAAGGCCAACATGTGGTCGAAAAATGGCCGATACGGTTACGACTTCTACGATGATGACGATGATCCGATGGATGAACAGAACCACGGAACCCACTGCGCAGGGACGATTGCCGGCGCCGGAAACAATGGTGTCGGCGTGGTCGGAGTCAGTTGGAAGGCTCAGATCATGGCCATGCGATTCCTCGGCCCGGACGGTAACGGTTCGACCTCCGATGCGGTGAAGTGCATCGACTGGGCGGTCGCGAATGGTGCTCACATTCTCAGCAACAGTTGGGCTGGTCCCGATACGTCTCCCGAACTGGCGGAGGCGGTGACTCGTGCGGAACAGAAGGGCGTCCTGTTTGTCGCCGCCGCCGGCAATACGGGCGGAGGCGGCAACGACAATGACACCGCTCCCTATTTCCCCGCAGCGCTGCCCAATTCCAATGTCATCACCGTGGGAGCGATCGACGTGAACAATGCCCCCGGGTCGTTCACTCACTATGGCAAACGGACCGTTGACATCGGCGCGCCGGGCGTCGGCATCGTGAGTACCACTCGAAACAATCAGTACGACAAGTACGACGGAACGTCGATGGCCGCGCCGCACGTCGCGGGAGCCGCCGCCATGGTCTGGGCCAAGACATTCCCGTCGCCCGCTCCGGATCGAGCTCAGATGACGAAGGTCCGCGACCTTCTTTATGAGAACGCTCGCCCTGTGCCAGCCCTCAAGGGGCTGTGGGGCTATACGGCACCCGCCAGAGTGCCGGGAGGTGTCCTCGATATTTCGTTCCTCAACAACACGCCGTCGAACGGCAATCCGACTCCGAACCCGCCGCCCATTGGTCGGCGATTGGTTGAGAATCGGATGAGAGTCGATCCCGCCAAACTTCGATGAACCCGGTCATCGGTGATCTCATTCCCTGAATGGAACTCGACATGTTGCGACTTGCCTCCGGACTGCTGTTCGTTTTCGGCGTTTCGACATTTGCGGCCGAGCAGCAAGCCACAAAGACGAGTGAGCCGGCCATCCGTGTGGAATGCCACGGCAAACTGCGGTACCCGGTCGTGGCGGTAGGAGGTGAGACGACCGGCACCACGATCGCATTCGAGGGGATGACCTGGGAGCTGAAGTTGCCCGACGAAGTCAGTCGCACATTCGCGAAGGAACATCACAAGCAGCCCGTCACCGCCGTCGGGACTTTGCGGCAAGTGGCTGGAACCGCTATTCCCGTGCGGTGGATCGTCGATGTCGAGCGACTTTCCGAGCGGGACGCCAACCGTCAGAAGGAGGGAGCCAGTCTGACCGTGCTGGGCAAGCTGCGTGCGGGAGATGTTACGGCGGGTGAGTCAACGGGAACGGTGATTGAAGCCGCCGGCATTACCTGGCCACTCGACGTCTCATCGGATGCCGCACTCAAAGCCAAGGCCGAATCGCTCGTCGGGAAATCGGCCGTCCTCACCGGACGGCTCGAACGAAGATCGGCAACCGAATCTCCGACGCGACCGATCATCCGCGTCAACAAACTGGATGCACCGGCGGGCTATCCCATCCCAAAGTGATCGATCCGGATTGCACCGATCGGCTGAAGTCCGTCTGAGAAGCAGTTTCAAAACCTGCTTCGGAGCGGGGGACGTGAGTCCCCTGAATTCGCGTGAGTTGCAATTGTGTGCTGATCCAGGGGACTCACGTCCCCCGCTCCGAAAGAGATCGGTCCTCCGCTCCGAAGCAGGTTTTGAAACAGCCAAGCCGGAC
>JANODP010000429.1:0-3587 GCA_031412755.1 Schlesneria sp.
CCTGGTTATTGTTGTTATTAAGTGTGGGCCGGTTGGGCCACAAATCTCCCCGCGACACCTTTCCCCGGGCCGATGGCCCGGGCTGGGCGATTGGTTGGCCCTTCGGGCCGAAAACCAAGGACCACCAATCGACGACTGCACCCACCACAAAATCGGCAGGGTGGTGAAGAGCGCTCTACTACTCGTCGTTGAGTAGACTTTGGTAGACAGCGGCTTTACTCAGCAGGGTTCGCGATGGGAGGGTGGCAGATGATGAAGCGGTTGCGGTGTGGTTGGTTGAGCGGGTTCATTGTTGTAGCGGTCGCGGTTTCAATGCAGGCGGCCGAGTTTCATGTGACACCGGGCGGCTCGCCGAAGGGGGACGGATCGGTGGCGGAACCGTGGGACTTGAGTACGGCGTTGGTCGCAACCGAGGTCGTGAAGCCGGGGGATACGGTTTGGATTCATGCAGGAACGTATCGCGGCGGGTTCGTGTCGCGGTTGAGCGGGCGGCCGAGTGTTCCCGTGATCGTGCGCGGCGCGCGTGGCGGGCGGGTGACGATTGATACTCAGCCGCGCGACGGGGACGAACGCGACAACGGGCTGTTCCTGATGCTCGGTGCGGATGCCGTCTATCGCGATTTCGAGGTGACGTGCAGTCATCCTCTGCGGGAGACGAAGATCGCCGGTTCATGGCCGGCTGACATTCGACGAGGCAGCGTTGATGTGCGTGGGGATCGCGTCTCGGTGGTGAATCTCGTGGTGCATGACTGCGGCAGCGGATTCGGTTTCTGGGCCGAGGGTGAAGGGGGCGAGATCTCGGGCTGCGTGATCTACAACAACGGCTGGCGCGGGCCGGATCGAGGCCACGGACATGCGATCTATGCGCAGAATGCCCGCGGCACGAAGCGGATCGTGGACAACGTCGTTTTCCACCAGTTCGCGTACGGCATTCACGTTTACGGTTCGGAGAAGGCGTCGCTGAAGGGCTTTGAGATCGACGGCAACATCGCGTTCGAGAACGGCTGCCTCACGCGGAAGGGGGACAACGCGCCGGGCATCATGGCCGGGGGTGGCTCGTCGGCCGAGCGGATCGCCGTGCGCGACAACGTGATCGTCGGTGGCGGAATACGACTGGGCTATCCGTGGGGGACGACCAGCGAGGATGTCGTCTGCACCGGAAATTACTCGGAGGGTTTGGTGCTCCGCGACTTCCGCAAAGCGACGGTCATGCACAACACGCTGGTCGCGTCGTCCACCGTCGTGTCGTTGGAGGGTGCCGAGCGGCTGCTGCTCGGCGGCCTGCGCTGGAACGAGAACGACTACTACGTGACCGACGGTCGCTGGGGAGAGTGCTCCGTCGTCGAAAGCTCTCAGAGTCGCGGCCTCAGTTTCGCTCAATGGCGTGAGACAACCGGCCTCGACTCGAAGAGCACGTTCACGAAAGGGGCACCGTCCAAGCTGCGGGTCATCGTGCGGCCGAACGCTCACGAGCCGGGACGGGCGCAGCTCGCGATCCTCAATCCGGAAAAGCGGCCCGAAGTGGAAGTCGATCTGTCGCGCGTGCTGAAGTCCGGACAGAAGTTCCGCATCGTGAGTGTCAAAGATGTTTTCGGCGCGGCGCTGGTGTCGGATCTCTATGAAGGCCAGCCCGTGCGAGTCCCCATGAAGCCGGTCACGCCGCCTCCGCCGGTCGGAATGCCGAACGCGGAACTGCCGGTCACCGAACCGCAGTTCGCGGCCTTCGTCGTCTTGCCCGAGTAGCTCGGCTTCGCTTCGTCAAATCATGATCTCGCGGATCGGCTCGCCGCCGTGGGCGATGTGGTTGGGGCGGCCGGTTTGGTCGGGGACGGTCAGGTGCGGATCGATGCCGAGCAACTGATAGATCGTCGCCACGATGTCGCCCGGCGAGACCGGGTGGCTGATCGGATAGGCGGCCTGCTTATCGGTCTCACCGAAGACGGAGCCCGGCTTCGTGCCGCCGCCGGTGAGCAGACTGAAGCCGCATTGCGGCCAGTGATCGCGCCCCGCCTTGCCGTTCACTTTCGGAGAGCGGCCCATTTCCCCCATCACGACGACGAGCGTGCTGTCGAGCAGGCCGCGCGATTCGAGGTCTTCGATCAGCGCGGGATAGGCCAGGTCGAGGATCGGCAGGTTCGCGTCCTTCAGCATGCTGAAGTTGTTCTCGTGCATGTCGTACGAGTGACCGTACCTGCCGAAGATCTCGGCATGCACGCTGATGAACGGCACGCCCGCCTCGACCAGCCGCCGCGCCACGAGCAGGCTGGAGCCGCTCATGTTGCGTCCGTACCGGTCGCGCAGTGCATCGGGTTCGCGCGACAGATCGAAGGCGTCGCGCGTCTTGCTCGACGTGAGCATGTCGAACGCGCGCTGCTGGAAATGATTAAGCCGATCGACGGCTCCCGATTTCCGGGTCTGCTCGAATTGACCATCCAACTGATCGAGCATCGAACGGCGGCGATCGAGCCGGTTGACGGTGATATCGGGCAGTTCTCCGAGCGACGGCAACCGAGGTTCACCCATTGGAATGACCTGGTCGTAGTACGCGAACTTCGGCTCGCGGTCGAACTTCGGTTCGCAGACGGCGAAGAGCGGGTCGTACTGGCTGCCGAGATATCCGCCATACGGGCCGGGCCGACGAATGCCGGGGTACATCGAACTTTCGCCCCAGCCGGGATAACACGGCAGGCAGACGGCACCCGGCAGGTCGCGCGGGCTCATGCCGAGATACTGGCAGACCGCGCCGATGTCGGGCGGGTCGGTCGGCTCGGGCCGCAACTGATCGAACTTGCCCCCGGAAAACCCGGTCATGATGTTCAGCGGGTTGTGAGCGTTGTAACCGTGCGTGACGGTCCGAACCAGACACGCCTTGTGCATCAGTTTGGCCGTGTTCGGCAGGTGCTCACAGATTTGCAGGCCCGGCAGTGACGAGTCGATCGGGTGAAACTCACCCCGCACCTCGACCGGCGCGTTGGGCTTCAGGTCGAACATGTCCATCTGGCTCGGTCCCCCGAGCAGGTTGAACAGGATGACCGACTTCGCCCGTCCGGGCCGCAGCGTGGGCTTCGACTCGGCGGCGTGGAGCAACCGCGGCAGGCTCATCCCCGAAAACAGGGACAACCCGCCGACCTGCATCAGTTCGCGGCGAGTGATTCCATCGCAGAGTCGACTGTTTGAGCCAAGGACTCGCAGCATGGTCATGCCTCTCTCATCGAGTAGCCCGCTGGCTTGGGCCGGGTCTGGCTTGGCGGGCGCGGAATTGATCGTGTGCCACGGCTGTATCAGCCGTGTGTATTTGAGTCGATATCCAATCGCACGGCTGACACAGCCGTGGCACTCCTGCTTCGCCGTGGCACCCCTGTTTCATCGGACCACTCAGGTTCGGTTCGTGAGCTTGAGTGATTGCTCGCAAGACGACTGTCGTTACGTTCGTGGAACACGATCTTCGAGGCGAGACGATAGCAGTTGGAATTCGCCAACGTCAATAAGTAGGATTCGCCGGTAGTGCGTCAGTTTGACGAAGGACCAAGTGTGGCACGCCCTGAGTCCTCGAAGGGCGTGGCGTTTTGGGGGACTTGGGTCCACGC
>JANODP010000430.1:0-3573 GCA_031412755.1 Schlesneria sp.
GGCCTCTTCCTTGAGACTCGCGTTCAACCGGCTGCTCCCAATCCGCCTTCTATCCAATCTCCCACCTTTGCCGGTAGATCATTTTCACGCTGCTGCCTTAGTGTGTGGCCATGAATAATCCGGGAGAAGCCGTTTCAAATCCGCAGCAGGTCGGGCTCTTCGGTCCAACATCCGTGGCGCGGGACAAACTCCGGACAACCAATGAGTTGGAATGTGGCAGACACTCTTGAAACGGCCCAGTGCCGTCGGCTCCCCGACCTTGAGGAGCGGTGACAATCAACGAGCAATTCTTTTGCTCGCCGCCTGCAAGGCATCTGTTCGGCCGTTCAATTTCACGACCAGCCGCGGTGGCGTGACTTCCGCCAGCGTGGTCGCTTCGATCACGTGGTCGATGAAGATTGTCTCCGGGACGTCGATCGTGTCGCGCATCAAACCGATCTGAAAGAAGGCCACGTTCTCGTCGAGCAGCGTGGCTGTCATCGCGCGCGGCACCACCTGTTCGCCGTCGAACCAGACCTCGACAAAACCCTTGGCGGGGTCGCGCGACCACAGGACGTGAACAGCGAAATCGTGCCAGCGACCGGGCGTGAGCTTTCCCTTCCCGTCCCAGCGGCGGGCGTACGGCACCCGGGTGCTGTGCAGGATGTCCTCGCCGCGAACCTCAAACGACATCAACTGTCGCCAGCTATTTCGTGTCTCGAAGTACCCGACCGCGTGCATGTCGTCCGTGAGCTTCTTGGGGACGAAGACGCTCCAGCCGAGATAGCGTTCCGTCCCCTCGGCCGTTCCGGGCGGTTCGGGTTGATGCTGAAATTCGATGCGGTCCAGTTTTCCCCTTTGAGCGGCGTTGGTCCCGTCGATCCGCAAGGCGTACTTGCCTTCACGCACGGGATCTTCCACGACCTTGACGCTGTCGGTTTTGGGTGCCCCTCGCCATTGCGCGGTGGTGCCGGTCTCAAAATCGCCACGCCAGATGACCTCGGCCGAGACGGGAGTCGCCGACAGCAACAGCAGCGCCGACAGCAAACCGACAGGAATTCGCTGTGTTGACACTGCACGGTTCAGGGAAAATCGCTTTTGCATCGAGTTCATACCAGTAATCCTCACGGCAACATTGTAGCCACCACTCGTGACGGGCATTCCATGGACCGATACACACGCTGCCTCGCCTGTTGAAAGTCGGAGTCCTTCGCACTGAACGTCGTGAAGAGCCGCACACCGTCCCGCATCGGGATCTCGTATTCGTGCTTGGCGTAGTGAGCCTTGACGTATTCGATCCCTTGGGCGGAGACCTCCTTCGGCTTCTCCGCCGGTTTTTCCACGACCGGCCCGTCAGACCCGGGGACCACGTGCGTCAGGTCGGCGCTCAAGATC
Source organism: Schlesneria sp. (assembly GCA_031412755.1). Lineage (GTDB taxonomy): Bacteria > Planctomycetota > Planctomycetia > Planctomycetales > Planctomycetaceae > Schlesneria. Next base: position 1,375 of record JANODP010000430.1, read on the forward strand.
GACGGACACAAATATCTCTCAATATGTTCGACGACGATTTCGGTGCCGCGCGCGTGACTCACAAAGGGTGGCTCGCGCGGGTCATACAGAGCGTCGGTCAAGTCGCGGGCGAGAACGACGTTCATGCCGACTCGCACCATCTGACGGATGCCGAAAGAACGGTTGACGATGCAGTAGTTCGTATGCACGCCCATCAGCACAATGTTTTTGATGCCCTCTTGTTGGCAGAAGTTGTAGATCTCCTGGCCGCTGTCGCTGACGCCGTCAAAGCCGATGATGTCGAGGCCCGCATGTTGTCGAGTGTGGAAACGCACCACCGGACCGAGTTCGGCATCGTCGCAGTCGAGTTGCGTATCGACCGGCAGTGTCGCTGGTTCGCGGTTCGGGTCGCGAACGCATCTCCGCTCAATCGGCACCGGCGGCTGCGCCGGCTTGGCCCGCTCCATGCGGGTGCGGAAGAGTGTTCCGGCGTAGACGTTCATCGTTTCGCTGGGAGCATGAATAATCATGACGCCGCGATCGCGACCCGCCGTCAGCACCTGATTCATCCGCGGAGCCATGACGCCGACGCGCTGGGCCGCGATCTTGCAGTGATGGTCGTCCCACATGTCGCAAACAATGATGGCCGTCTCGGCCACCTGCCACTCCACGGATCTTTCAATAACCTTCATCGCTCCGGTGCCGGTCGCAGGATCGTCGCGCCGCTCGCGGAGATTCAGCCGCAGCGTCCCCGGCACTTTCGGACGATTGGGAATCACGTCTGTCGCGACTTCTGCGGCGACGACTTCGCAGCGCAGGCTCAGGCTACCTGACAAGAGGAGCATGCCGGCCAGAAGGGTCACAATACGCACAAGGGTCTCCTTCCACCGTTAGCGCTGTGGAGGCGATTCGAGGATGCCACGGTGCCGCAGCCAATCGGTGCAGCGGTCGGTCCAGGTCGCACAAGGATGAGCGACCTTACGAACTCCAAAGCCGTGCCCGCCGGACGCGTAGACGTGCAACTCCGCCGGGACGCCCACGCGTTTCATGGCCAAATACATCGTCACACTATGGTCGACCGCGCTGATCGAGTCGTCCGTGGCATGCACGAAGAACAGGGGCGGTGCATCGGCCGTGACGCGAATCGTCGGCGAGAGTTCACCCTGATCGTTCAGCTTGAAGTAGCCCGAGTAGAGCATGACGGCGAAGTCCGGCCGGCAACTGACCTTGTCGATACCATCGATCGGTTCGTAGGTGCGGTTCTCAAAGTTTGTGGCGGTCGCCCCCACCAAGTGCCCGCCTGCCGAAAAGCCGACCATCCCGATCTTCTGGGGATCGATCCCCCAATCTTTGGCCTTGCTGCGAACCAGGCTGATCGCTCGCTGAGCATCCTTCACGGGACCGAGGGGCGGTACACCCTTGACGTCTCCCTCACGGCGCGGGCAGCGATATTTCAAGATGATGCCCGTCATGCCGATGGAATTCAGCCAAGCCGCCACTTCCTCCCCTTCAACATCCCAGCCCAGATTGTGATAGCCGCCACCCGGACAGATAAGCATTGTCACTCCCGTGTTCTTGTCCGGCGGGGCGAGATAAACCGTGACGGTCGGTTTCGTCACATTGGTCAGCCACCTGGTCGGCTGGCCGCCCACCTCATACGGCTTGCCTCCCACTTTCAGCTCAATGAACTTTTCTTCGCCGACGATCCCCACATCCCCGGGAACCTGGCCCGGCCAAAGGTCAACGACAAGCGGTCCCTTCACCAGAGGCTCGTCCGCCGAATCAGGCTGCGGTGCCACCAAGTTCTCCAAAGTGACCGGCTCAGCCGCCTGGAGCGACACAACTGTCCCCAGGAGGACCGCGACGCCCCAGTGCCAGGCTCTTGCGATTGTCATGAGTCTCTTCCGTTGTCGGGTTGATGTGATCGTTGGAGAAGCGTCGAGCCTGACCAACTTTGTTCCCAATATGACAGGCTGAAAGCCTCGCCGACAGCCGTCAATGATCGCGTTCCTTTAGCCCGGATTATTCACGGCCACACACTAACCCGAAGTGTAAGCGAGGGCGTCGTCACGGTTCGCCCTCGCTTACACTTTTTGAAGTTGCGCTGTTTTGGATTTCCGCCCCAACGGGGCAGCCCTATCCCAGCCCGGGGCAAGCGACCAGCGGGAGCGCCGCCCCGGGTTCCGAGAGTCACAGAATTCGAAGCCCCGAAGGGGCGGC
>JANODP010000431.1:0-27389 GCA_031412755.1 Schlesneria sp.
GCTGGGGTCGGGCGTCTTCGACCGCCCCCAGCGAATGAAGGGTTCGCGTCCGATGACTGTGGGCGGCGAAGACGCCGACCACAGCCACACGTTGAGCACTCGATCACTGGCCACTTCATCGACGGCAAGACCGTTGTCGCCGGATGTTGGCGGTTTGGTTACGATCACGACCGTTGACACGATTCCCTGTGCAGGAGCTTTGCGATGGTCACTTCTGCCCCATCGACCTTTGAGGTTTCGCTGACCCCCGAACTGCAATCGTTGTTGGCCGAGGAAGTCGCCAGAACGGGGTCGCCGCCGAATCGAGTGGTTGGCGATGCGTTGTTCGACTGGCTGCGGCGCAGACAGCGCCGCCGTCGGGTTGATGCCGAGATTGCCGCCTATGCCACCGAACACGCCGGAACAGAATTCGATCTCGACCTGCAGTTGGAAGAGGCCGGTCTCGAATGTCTGGACCGTTGCGAGGTGGAAGGGGACGACTGGATGGCTCTACCTCAATTTGCCGATTCGTAAATCATCGTGCAGCGAGCGGGTCGATCTCCGTCCACAGTTGGGCTGGTACGAAGCGAGACAAGTGACCGACGTTGGTGGTGGCGATCACGAAGTCGGGCACACCCAGCGACTGGGCTTGAGCCGCGAGGATGACATCGCCGTCGATGGTGTTGTCACTGGCGGTGGGTTGGCCAGACTGGCGAGCGTCGGCCCACAGTCGGGCCGCTTGGCGCAGGGCTGTTGTGGTCAGCGGCAGATAGTCGAGTGTTTCCGTGAGCGTATCGAGCATCGCCAGACCCGGCAGCTTGTTCGCCCGGAGCAACTCGCGACGGACTTCGTAGTCGGCAATCTCGGGGACGATGACTCGGACGCCTGATTCCAGCAATCCTTGCAGCCATGCCGAGCAGGCCAGGTTCTGGCGTGAAGGCTTGGGATTGCTCACCAAGCCCAACGGCCCGGCGTCGAGCAGGACGATGCGACTCACCATGTCACGCCCTTCAACTCGGGCGGATACAGGGGACGGTCGGCCAGACGGTTTTCATCGAGAGCCTGCAAGATGTCGTTCTCCGGCTCATCACGGTCCCGTCGCGTGGCATCATCGCGCCACGCCTGCAATGCGGCGATGGCTCGATCGTTACGAGCCTGCGGCTGGACATGCTGCTCCAACACTCGCAGGGCGTAGGCCGCCAGCGGCAAACTCTGACGCGCGGCCTCCCGATTCAGACTTTCTTCCACGTCGGGAGGCAGGGAGAGAGTGAGTGTCATGGTTCAGCCTCGGATTCTTGTGGGAACTCGGGGTTCGTGCGAGAGAGTTCAGATGATTCACGATCAACCGTCAGACGAATCGTGTGGGAATCATGCCTGCATCGTAGCGAAGATTCAACAACCGGGTCGAGGTGTCGATTGAAAGCCGCCTTCGATTTCGGTCGATCCTCACGACCTTGTTCAAAGTGGACGGCCCTCCAAGTATTCTTGTCCGAATGCAATGTCCGAGCTTGTTTTGAACTGTGGTTGGGAAACGAAAAGATCTCCCTCACCCTGCGTCACTTCCGAGGAGATGATCGCCATGTCGCGGACTCGATTTACCCGGATCGGTTTGTTGGTTGCACCGGTGTTGGTGTCGCTGTTGGTGGCTCGGACTGTGTGCGCGCAGCCGACGGGCAGGCCGAATGTGTTGTTGATTTGTGTGGATGATCTCAAGCCGCTGATCGGTTGTTATGGGGACCGGCTGGCGAAGACACCAAACATGGATCGGCTGGCGGCTCGCGGGGTGATGTTTGAGCGGGCGTATTGCAATCAGGCTGTTTGTTCTCCGTCGCGCAATGCGCTGCTGGTCGGACTCAGGTCGCAGACGCTGGGGATCTATGACCTCGGGACGAACTTTCGGAAGTCGGTGCCCGATGCCGTCACGCTGCCTCAATACTTCAGGCAGCACGGTTATCGAACCGAAGCGATGGGCAAGATCTTTCACGTTGGGCACGGCAACGCCGAAGACCCGGCGTCGTGGAGCGTTCCGCACTTTCAGGCGAAGTCGATCGGTTACGCGCTGAAGGAGAACAACGCCGAACAGACGCGCGAGGGGGCCTTCTTCGAGAACAAGTCTCCCGCGAATCTTCCCCGAGGGGCCGCGTATGAATCCGCCGAGGTCGATGACTCGGTCTATGGGGATGGCAAGGTGGCGGATGAGGCTGTGCGGCGGCTGCTCAAGGCGAAGGAGACGCCCGACCAGCCGTTCTTTCTCGCCGTGGGATTCCTCAAGCCGCACCTGCCGTTCTGTGCGCCGAAGAAGTACTGGGACCTGCACGACCGAGCCGCGTTCCCGCTCGCCGAACAACGTGAGCCTCCCGCGAACGCGCCCCGTTACGCACCCCAATTTGGCGGTGAGCTGCGGAATTACAAGGACATTCCTGCCCAAGGGGCGCTCCCTGACGATCTGCAACGGACGCTGATTCACGGGTACTACGCGGCGACGAGTTACATGGACGCCCAGTTGGGACGAGTTCTTTCGGCACTCAATGAGACGGGACTCGCGCAGAACACCATCATCGTGCTGTGGGGAGATCACGGCTGGCATCTCGGCGACCACGGGATGTGGTGCAAACACACCAACTACGAACAGGCAGCGCGCATTCCGTTGATCGTCGCCGTGCCGGGCGTCACTCGCGGTGCGAAGTCGCAATCATTGGCCGAGTCGGTCGATCTCTATCCGACGCTCTGTGAACTCGCCGGACTTCCCGCTCCGCGCGGCCTGGATGGAAGCAGCTTTGCCGCCACCGTTCGCGACCCCGCCGCGCCGACGAAGGAATCGATCCTGCACGTCTATCCGCGCAACCAACGACTCGGTCGCGCGATCCGCACTGCACGGTATCGACTCGTTGAATGGAAGCAACCGGGCGCGGCGAGCGACACCGCCGAGCTTGAGCTGTACGACTACGAGACCGATCCGCTCGAAACCAAAAACGTCGCCGCCGACCAACCGGCGATTGTGGCGACACTGCGAGGCATGCTCGCCAAACATCCCGAGGCCAAGCCGCAGATCACCGCAGCCGCCAAGCCGGACTCAAACACCAAACCCGCTCAAGATCGTGCGGCCCTGTTCGCCAAGAAGGACAAGAACAACGACGGCCAACTGACGCGCGACGAGTTCCTCGCCAACCAACCCGACCCTGACGAGGCACCCAAACGCTTCAAGAATTTCGATGTCGACAACAACGGGGTTCTCAGTCGTGAAGAATTCATCACGTCTGGAAAACCGAAGAAGTGATCCGGGGAATTGGCGGAGGTCACGTTTAGCCCCAACGCCATCGGCGTGGGCGCGAATGGAAGCAACTCATCTCATCGATCGCGCCCACGCCGATGGCGTTGGGGCTAAACGACTCACTTGTGGCCGCGTGCGGTGGTCGCTCGGTGCGTTCAGCCCATCAGTTCCGGGATTGGCTGACCGTGATCGACGATGGGGGTGGGGCGGCCGTTGAAGTCGCGGATCAGGGTTGTGGCCGAGTCGATGCCGAGGTGGTGATAGATCGTGGCGAGGAAGTCGCCGGGGCCGCAGATCCGTTCGATCGAGTCTTCGCCGCGCTTGTCGGTGCCGCCGATGTATTGGCCGTGCTGGATGCCGCCGCCCGCCCAGATGTTGGAGAAGGCTCGCGGCCAGTGGTCGCGGCCGGGTTGGATCGTGCCGGCGGGAGCACTGGCGTCGCCGCCTCCGGTGCTGGCGGCGTAGCTGATCTTGGGAGTGCGGCCGAACTCGCCCGTGACGACGACGAGGACGCGCTGGTCCAGGCCCCGGTCGATGAGGTCTTCGATCAACGCCGAGACCGCCTGATCGTAGGCGGCCGAACGGAATTTCATCCCGTCGAAGACGTGCATGTTGACGGCGTGATCGTCCCAGTTCTGGACTCGTCCGCAGAGCGGGCCGGCGAAGCTGGTCGTCAGGACTTCGACACCCGCCTCCACCAAGCGCCGCGCCAGCAGCAGTTGCTGGCCCCATTGGTTGCGTCCGTAGCGGTCGCGGATCCGCGGGTCTTCCCGGTCCAGGTCGAACGCTTCCTTGGTCTTGGGATTGGTGAGCAGCGTCATCGCCTTGGCTTCAAATTCGTCGAGTGCGGCGAGTTCCTGTTGCCGATCAAAGGTGCGTTCGAGCGTGTCGAGGTTTTGCCTCAGCGTGGAACGGCGGCCCAGGCGGCGGACTTCGTTGGTGTCGGAGAGGCCGATGTTCGGCACCGAGAACGTCGGCAGATCGGGATTGCCCGAGACGACGAATGGTGAGTAGGCATCTCCCAGATAGGCCGGCCCGTTGTATTCCGTCGGTGGATTGATGCCGACATAGGCCGGCAGCGGATTCTGGCGCGGACCCTTCTGCGACCGAACGTAGTTGGTTACCGACATCCAGTCCGGCAGCCGGGGCTTCGGTTTGTCGCGCGTGTCGGAATCGCCGGTGAGCAGTTGCATCGAGCCGGCCGGATGACCACCCGCCGTCCCGCGCATCGACCGTAGCACCGTGAGCTTGTCCGCGATGGCGGCCTGGCGCGGCATGAGCTCGCAGAAGTTGAGCCCCGGCACTTTCGTCGGGATCGTTCCGAACGGACCACTGTATTCGCTCCCCGAGTTCGGCTTGGGATCGTACGTTTCGAGGTGCGAACAACCACCCGGTAGCCAGACCATGATCACGGCGTTCTTGTCGCGACCGGCTGAAGTTCCCTCGCTGGCGTGCAGCGCGTTCTGCGCTTGCAAGCGGAGGATGCCCGGCAAGCTCAAGGACGCGAACCCGGCCAGTCCGGTTTGAAGAAAGCCGCGTCGGCCGGAGCAGATGCTTTCGGGGCCAGGGCAGAAGGCGGGTGAGTTGTCGTTGTGATTGTTCATGATTGGTTCGTCCGGTTTGACTTAGCCACGCTCGCCAAGAGCGTGGGGAATGTGGTGGGTTAGCCCGCGCTCATGGCGAGCGTGGCTACTTTTTCTCGGCGGGATTCACGCGGATCGCGATGGGTTCGGAAACAACGATATCGACGATGTCTCGGGGGGCGGCGTCGGCGGTGGCTTTCTTGAGTCGGTCGGCGGCAGCGGTCACTGCGGCGGTTGCGGCTTTGTGTCTGACGGTGGCCGCCTCCACAGCTTTATCGGCTTCGGGCTTCGTTTCGGTTGCTGCGGCCTTGGCGGCTTCGGTCAGTTTTTTCACTTCCGCGTCGATTGCCGACAGTTCCTCCATCGCTTTTTTGTGAACCTCTTCGGCGGCGGCGACCGCATCCAGTCGATGGCGGTACTTCGCGACGGCACCGCCGTAGAAGGCGATCAGGTAATCGCCCGGCGGCGTCTTCAGCGCGGCCGTGTCGAGCACGGCCTGCGACTGGTCGGCAGTCAGCGACACATCGAACTGCGGGGCGCGGTCGAAGCTGGCTCCCATCGTGCGGAGTTGCAGGACGGCTCCGGAGAACTCGCTGCGGCGAGTGTGCAGCAATGCAATCGTCAGCTTTTCACCTGCGATCACGGTTTGGATCTCTTTCGGGGGCGTGAGCGTGATCGGGGCGAATTCGAGGCCGCTCACCGAGACCGGTACATCGGCCATGAGTCGCGGGCTGGGGATCTCTCCCCACGAATCCGGAATCGGCCAAGCGTGAGAGGCCAATCGACACGGACGAATCACGGCAGTACCGTCGATGGTGGCTCGACCGAAGAACATTCCGCTGCCGATCGCGCGCGGTGCGTTCTGATTCGCGGTGACGAGCATCAAACCGCGCGATTGACCGGCCGGAATCTTCAAACCGCTCGCCGTGACTCCTTCCGGCAGACCTTCCATCGCGAGGTCGATGTCGCCATCGAAACCGTCGCGACGAATGGCGACGACTTCGAGCGCCATTGTCGCTCCGCCGCGCAAAGCCAGCGGCTTCGACACCGCGTTGCGATCGCCGTTTCGCAGTTCCATGTGCAGCGCCCACGCAACGACGGCAAAGTCGGGAGCCGCCTTGCGGATGACGAGTCGATAGATGTTCTTCGGATCGTTGCGCGTCCCGCCGAACAGATCGGAGATTTGCAGCCGATGCAGGCCGTCGTCCTTGATCTCCAGCTTGCCGAGGATGTCGGCCGATCCGGCGTTGTACGGCGGGCCGTCGTACGCATAGCCGTTGCTCGACACCTTCACGGGGCTGGGGATGTCGCTGAACTCGGCGACGTCAGTGGCCTTCTCGATGTCGCCGGTGCGAGCGACATGCTGCACGAGGATCGACGGATCGGTCGGCAAACCGAATCGCTCGGACGCGACCTCGACCCACCAGACCTCTCCCTTCTTGGCTTCGAACTCGAAGACATCGACATCGGCCGCCGGGAAGAAGCTCCCCGCGATGTCGCACGGCAGCGAGATCTTCTGAGCCTTTGTGCGATCGTTGTTCGGTTCGCTCTCGGCCAGGTCGGCCTGTTCTTTGAGACCCTGCGGCGGCCACGAGAACGAGTTGACCGGCTTCGTCGACGGCTGCCGCACGATCGGCGCTCCGACTGGCAGTTCCGACACGGCCAAGCGGTAGTAATAAGGTTGCCCCCCCTTGAAGGTCAGTTCGTGGACCTTGATGACATACTTGCCGTCGTTCGGCACGGTGAAGTCGAGGACACCGCCTCGACGTTCCACCAACAGGTCACGACCGGCCGCATCGGCGACGATCACGACCGCATCGAGCTTCGAATCAATCCCGCGCGTCGCGCAATCGACGATGATTCGCTGCCCCTTCTTCGCTTCAAAGACGTAGTGATCGACCGCCCGCTGAGTCATCGTGGCGTTGCAGATCGAGTTGACCTTCAACTCCATCGCGGTCGCCAGCGTCGTGTTGGGCTTCGTCTGCACGGCTTCGTCGAGCGTGCCGACCGAGAACGCTCGCGAGGACGAAATCCCCAACCGCGTCATCACACGAGCCTCATGAATCCCAACCGGGCAATCGGCGGCAATCGTCACCACATACTTGTTCGGCTCCGGCTGCCCCGCCGCGTTTAGTTTGCGAGCCGCCGTGATGTGCCGATCCGAGAACGTCAACTCGTCCGCGTCCTCGATGTGCTCACCACTGATCGTGAGTTCAACCTGAGATCCGACCTTGGCTCCCATCGGAATGGTCGTCAGCAGACGAGGCGCTGGCAGGCCCACCGATTGGGCGAAGGTGGGCAGGGTGAATAACACCGCTGCGTAAAAGGACGAAAGGGACTTAAGGGACCAAAGGCTTGTGGGACGAGTCATTGGTTTCTCCGTTGATTGTTGCGAGTGGCAACGCGGGCGCGGGTCATTGCTTCGCGGAGGCCGCCATCGTTGAGGAAGTCTTGTTCAAGCTTCTTGAGTTGTTGATCCAACAGGAAGTTCGTGACCTTGATCAGTCCGATGATGACGTTGGCGCAGATGGCGGGGTCTTGGTGTTCGATGCCTTTGCGAAACGTCTCGTAGCTGGCACCGGGCGTGCGGTTCAGGTCTCGCAGTCGTTGTGTATAAGGATGCGTGATGTCCCATTCTTCAAGCTGATGAGTCCGCAGGAAGTCGCGGTAGTCTTCGAGCAGTTCTTCCTGACTGGCCCGGGCGACGTTAGTCAGTTTGATTTCCATTTCTTTGGAGGTTCCGGATGCCTGGCTGCCTTCGACGATGTTTTGTTTTCCAGAGCGAGCAGCCTGAACCATCTGGTCGTAGGTTCGGTCGCGTTTTTCCAGGAAGCGATTGCAGAAGTAAACGGTCGCGTCGAAGACGATCTTGGCCTTTTGGTAGGAAAGCAGATTCTGGTAGCCGCCGTGTGGTGGGATGAAGCCGGTTGCGGTTGAAGGGACATCAGGGACGGAAGCGACCAAAGGTTTGTTGATGCCGCCGCTTTTGCTTTGGTCACTGTTCATACTTTGGTCCCTTACGTCCTTTTCGTCCCTTTGCCGTTCATCGCCTAATGATTGAATAAAAACTCCTTCGTATTGATCAGCGCCCAAATCAAATCTTGATAATTCGCATTCGCGGTGGTTCCGGCTTCATTCAGGTAGTCGAGCGCGGTCTTCAGTTCTTGCGGGCGCGGTTCGCGCGAAAAGGCGGCGAGGTACAGCTCGCGGACTTTCGCTTCGGCCGGTTTGCCTTCTTTCGACAGGCGTTCGGCTCGGCCGGTCGGGGCGGCGAGCTTGGCTTTCAGTTCGGCCGCGTTGAGCAAGTGCAGACTCTGCGCGAGGCTCGAGGATTGGACGCGTTCGCATTCGCAGACGCTCTCGGCTTCGGGGCGGCCGAAGACGCGCAGGAATTGCGATGAGCGGTTGTAGCTGTTGTCGGGCAGAGCGACCGCTCGCGTTCCCGGCGGGAGATTGGCGAAGTCGGTTTGAGTCCCCGCCAGCCGGTCGATCGCGTCGAGCAGCACCTCGGCCTGCAACCGCCTTGGGTAGTAACGCGAGTAGTTCTGCCGATCGACGACGTTGTGCTCGTTCGGCAATTCGCTCAACTGGTAGGCCCGCGATTGAGTGATGACTCGCACGAGATCCTTTAGATCAAACCCGCTGGCGACGAAGTGTTTTTCGAGAGCCTCCAGCAGAGCGGGATTCGTCGGCGGGTTCGTGTCGCGGATGTCGTCTTCCGGCTCGATCAAGCCGCGCACGAAGAAGTGCTTCCAATAGCGATTGACGAGCGACTTCGCGAAGAACGGGTTGCTCTTCGAGCCCATCCAATCGGCGAGCTTCAGTCGCGGGTCTTCATCGGCGGCGATCTCGGGAATCGCATCGCCCAGCGCGGCGGGCTTCAGCGGCACACCCGTCTTCATGTTTGCGGCGGTCGCGATGCCGCGCTTGTGGAAAATCAAATCCTCGCCGCGCGTTCCCGACGGCTTGCGGCCGACCTGACTAAAGAACGCGACCAACGAGTAATAGTCGTCCTGGCTCCAGCGTTCGAACGGATGATGATGACATTGAGCACACTGCATGCGGACGCCGAGAAAGAGTTGCGCCACATCCTCAATCTGCTGCTTCGGCTCCTTCACTCGCTTGTACCACGCAACCGGCGGATTGCCGATCACGGTGCCGGTGGCGGCGAGCAATTCGCGGACGAACTGGTCGTAGGGCTTGTTGGCGAGAAAACTGTCTCGCACCCACGCATAAAACGCGAAGTTGGAAACGGTGTCACTCTCGTCGTCGCGACGATTCTTCAGCAGCGCCGTCCACTTGTTGGCGAAGAAGTCGGCGTAGTCGGGACTTCGCAACAGGTCGTCGATCACCTTGTCCCGTTTGCCTTCATCCTTGTTGGCGAGGAACGCGGTCGCTTCTTCCTCGGTCGGCAACCTCCCGCCGATATCGAGGCTCACTCGCCGCAGAAACGTTGCGTCATCGCAGACGGCTGACGGCGGGATCCCCAATCCCTTGAGGTTTGCGAACACGAGCTCATCGACAAAGTTTTTCGGCGGGGGGAGATTCTCAACCGGCATCCCGAGCGGAACCGACGCGCTGAACACCGCGACGTTGCCCTGATAGCGAACCATCACCGCGACGTTGCCCGACAGGTCGAGGATCTTGACCAAGCCGCGATCGGTCACCTCGGCCATCGCCCTGTCATTGGACTCGTAGAGGGCCTGGGTCGTGACGTCGCGAACGCTCCCATCCGAATACTTGGCCACCACCTTGAGCTGCTGTTCCGCCTGCCGCTTGATCGAGCCGCGCGCCGGCTGAACCTCGAAGGTGACGAACTTCGGAGCGGACTCGCTGTCATACGGCGCTCCCTGACGAATCCACTCGCGGAGGACGGCGTAGCCCTCCGAAGAGGACTCCAACCGAACGCCTCCGCCGTGCGGTACCTGGCCGGACGCTTTCAGCAGCAACAAACTGCGATCCGGAGCCCCGAAGAACAACCGCCGACTGCGCCCCTCCTTCGTCAGATGCTCGAAGTCTTCGAGCGGTTCGAACCCCAGCAGGGACAATTGAAACCCCTTCTGACCACCACCCGCCTTGGCATGGCAGACGCCCACATTGCAGCCCGACTTCGTCAACACGGGCATGACATCATTGACGAAGCTCACCGATTTCTCGGCCGCGCTGGCCAGCAGCGACCCCGTCGCCAGGACGGAAACGCCCACCAGCGAAACGAGCCAGCCTCGCCGCGGTAACCGTCGTCGGAAATCACTGTCGGAGCAGGGCATGTCGTTTCCGCCTGAGTCCAAGATCGAGGCCCAAAGTCCGTGGCAAGTCTAGCATGCCCCGGGCCGCATTCCGACCCAAATTGTCACCTGCGGCGAAGTGTTGCCAGAGTTTCGTAGCCCCTCTGTCCCCGGCCGTTTGCGTTTCAGTGCGACATGTTTGCAGACACCCCAATGCCGCCTTACTCTCGCAGCCCAATCACCAGGTGACTGGCAACCGTTTCGCGATCCCGCGAAGACAAACGCGAACTTCCGGCACCCGAAAACTCGCATGCAATACAACGATCGCGCCAGCCGCACGTATTGAGTAGTCGACGACCTTGTGGGCGGTATGCTCACTCGGTATTCGTTATACATCGCAAGATTTACTGCAGGGTCCTGAAGTCGATTCTGGAGACAACCACATGCCGAACCATGCGCCGCCATCGTTGACGATGATCTCTGGTGTTCCACAGTCTCAGCCGAGAATAAGTCTCGTGCTGATTCACGGTCTGGGCGGTGACGTCCGGACATCATGGATGACCAGTGCCGATGATGAAGGAACGTTCTGGCCGAAGTGGCTGAGCGGTGAAATCCCCGGTCTTCAAATCTGGTCTGCGGGATATGCGGGTGGCATGAGCATTTCTCCTTCGAAATTCGCGGACATTGGCAGTAATCTTTTAGAGCGATGCAGCGTCGCGGGCATTGGTACAGGGCCGGTCGTGTTCATCGCCCACAGTTGTGGCGGCCTGATCGTCAAGCATCTGCTGAAGCGGGCGGTCACATCTGGCGACCCACACGACCGAAGTCTGGCTGACAACACCAAGGGCATTGCTTTCTTGGGTACTCCGCATCTCGGAGGATGGTTCGGAAAGTTCAGGGACGAAGCACTGCACGACTGGTTTGTGCAGGAATTTCTGAAACAACACAGCATCGTCATGCGCAACTACTACGAGACGGAGACGACCGATGTTTCTCTCCCCACGAGAATCATGGTCGTGTCGAAAGAGAGTGCAATGGGTAATCTGCCAGGAAAGCAGGTTGCCCTAGTCGGCAAAGACCATCTGTCCCTATGCAAGGCAACCTCACGCGAGGATTTTCTGTACCAGAGCCTGAGGATGTTCGTGATCCAGTGCATGGATCAGCATGCCCCCGTGACGGAGCCCCCTGTGATAGATTCGTCCGAGCCGTTTGATGTCTTTCTCAGTCATAACAGCCAGGACAAACCGGTTGTGCGACAGCTGGCCGACGCGTTGGCGACACGTGGACGGCGACCCTGGCTCGACGAACGTGAGTTGGTTCCCGGCCGTCCTTGGCAGGACGCTCTGGAAGAGATCATTCAGACCACGAAGACTGCGGCGATCCTGGTCGGTCCTGCGGGACTCGGGCCGTGGGAAGACCCGGAGATGCGGGCGTGCCTCAACGAATTCGTCCGTCGAAGGTTGCCGGTCATCCCCGTCCTGCTTCCCGGAGCGCCCACAAAGCCGCAACTGCCGCTGTTTTTGAGTGCATTTACCTGGGTCGATCTTCGGGGCGGCCTGACCAACGAAGGCGTGGGTCAGCTCGACTGGGGCATCACCGGCAAGAAACCCGGTCCGCTTGTATTGCCCGCCAGCGCCGCTGGTCCGCCACTTCAGCCGCCCGTAACAACCGAATCCGAAAGCGGCCCGCTAGGCACGTGGAAAAGGAGACTTCAGTTCTTGCAGATCGAAGAAGCAAAGGCGTCCAACACGGCACAGAAGTTCGAACTGCAAGAACAGATCCAAGAGGCCAAGGCAAAGATTCGGGAACTGGAAGGATGACGTCGGTCGCTGCCGCTAATGAACCATGATTGTGAGGTGTATCAATGGCCGATTCGCCGTTGGACGTCTGGAAGCGGAAGCTCGAAGCGCTACGCGTTGCCGAAGCGACCGCGTCGACTGCGGCGCAGAAGTTTGAGCTGGCTGAACAGATTCAAGAGGCCGAGGCGAAGATCGCGGAATTGGAACGGGGGAATGTCGTGTCGTCGGTACTGCCGGCGCAAAGCAAGACTCATCGTTGCCGATTGATGATCGACTTGAACCGGGAATTCGACTCCGGCGAGTTGGCAAACTCAGACATGACGAGCATACTTCGGGAGCACGAGGCGAAAATCTCACGGTTGCGGACGACAGACGCCTACACGTTCGAAACCATGCGTGCCGCGTTGCACGATGCCGATGAGAAGTTCGCGGCCGGCGATGCCGAGTACCCGATCTCGACGGGGCGTTTGCTCAAAATCAACGCGGCGGCGATTGTCTGTACCGCACTGTGCGCGTCGCTCAAACCCGGCCGCGCTTTGCATGAATTGGTGCTGGCCGTGGCCAAATCGATCTTGCGTGAGGAATTGCCAGAGATTGATCGGAAACTCAACCAGAGCAACAGCTTTGACCTGTACGAAGCTGCTCTCCGATTGAACGCGGTTGCCGTTCACAACTTTCTGGAGGTCCTGCTGTTAACCGCCGAGAAGAAATGATTCTCCAGGCAACGCGTCTACGATGCCTCGCGCAGGTTGCGCGGTTGCTGCCCGTCCAGGAATGTTGGCGGGTTAGAACCGCAGTCGCGAAGGAATGCCTGCACCGACTCCGGGAAACCTGACAGTTCGGCTTCGTGGCCGCGGACGAATCGGTTCAGCCAGCGTTGTTTTACGGCAGGGTCGCGTCCGGGAAGACGCAATCGACGAATGAACTCATCCTTCGTCAGACGTTGGGGAGCCAGTGCGGTTTCGGCGTAGCCCAACAGTTCCCGAGCGGGGCGGGATTCAATGTCGAGGCGGTCGAACCGTTCCAGCCACCAGTCGTAGAGTTTCTGCGTCACATCCATGACAGAATCCTTTCCGCAGAATCAGATCTTGGCCGGTCGAATCGTCGAATCCGCTTGAAAATCCGTCGAAGCGGGACTCAACTCCTCCTGAATTTGACGGGCGAAGATCGGTGCGTCAAGGGTGGACGCCTCACAAGGACTCGACGGACAGGAAGAGAGCACACAGGCAACCCGGAGAAAAAAGTTGAACCCAGGTACGGATTTGGTTCGTGTGGACGGGTAGTTGGCCACACGAGTTGTGAGCGATTGCCGCTGGCGGTTTGTTGCGAATCTGATCGGGCGTGGGCACAATTTGCCCGTCGTGGCGGCTGGGTTGGAAAGGACTCCTTGCAGAGAAAGGTCATGGAATGGCACGCAGGAACGAACGTCAGGTGGCTCGCACAGTTGGTGGTTCCACGGGTGGTTCCACGGCGAAGCGAAAGGTCGGTCGGGACGTCGTGCGAGCGACGCGGTCTCAGGCGGTCAAAGCGCGAGCTTCCACGAAGACCTCCGCCGAACTGACCTTTCGTGACCGGCTCTCGCGACTGACGCCGCAGCAGGCCGCGATGCTGTTGGGCGAGCATGGTCCGCGCTTGCTGGCTCGGGGGTCGCAGCGCGAGATTCATCTGAAGGACGACGTCTATCTGGGTGGTGACTTGTTCCGCGTGACGTTTCCCGGAGCGAACCGCCGGCGTCCCGAGGCGATCGTCACCGTGACGGGCATGACGACCGCGCGCGATCGGCTGCATTGGAATTGCACGGCGTGTCAGGCCCCGTGCGAGCATGTCGGAGCGACGTTCTCATTCCTGCTCGAAGAGAAGACGTCGCTCGGGTTGGCGATCGCGCCGCCCAAGGACGACAGCCCGCAACCGGCGACCGAAGAGGAACTGATCGCGCAGGCGCTGGCCGACCGTGTCGAGCGGGCCAAGATCGAGAAGATGAAGGTGGCGACGGCCGACTCCGCCACGCCGTGGACCGATTACACCGTGACCTCGGCGCTGTCGGGCAAGACGTATCGCGTCGCGCTGCGCGGCGTGGAACGAGGGGAGTCGTACTGTTCGTGTCCCGACTTCCGGACCAACACGCTCGGCACCTGCAAACACATCCTGCACACGCTGGAGAAGACCCGGAGGAAGTTCACGGCCGCTCAAGTGAAGACGCCGTATCGGCGGACCACGTTCAGCGTGGCCGTGCATTACGGCAGCGACCTCGAACTGAGACTGCTGATGCCCGACCGGCTCGACGATGAGACCGCCGCCATCGCCGGCAAGTTGCGCGACCAACCCGTCGACGATGTGCGCGACCTGCTCAAGCGCATGCGGCATCTCGAACGGCTCGGCCAGCGCGTTCACGTCTACCCCGACGCCGAGGAGTTCATCCAGCAGAAACTCTTTCAGGAGCAGACGGCCGAGCGCATGACCGAGATCCGCCGCGATCCCGCGTCGCACCCGCTCCGCACGTCGCTGCTCAAGACCGAGTTGCTGCCGTATCAACTCGACGGGATCGCCTTTGCGGTGTCGGCGGGACGGGCGGTGCTGGCCGATGAAATGGGTCTCGGCAAAACGATTCAGGGGGTCGGCGCGGCCGAGCTGTTCGCGCGCGAAGCCGACATCAAGCGGGTGCTGGTTGTCTGTCCGACGTCCCTCAAATCGCAATGGCGGAACGAAATCGAGCGGTTCAGCGAACGCGACGTGCAGATCGTCGCCGGTCCCAACGCCGAGCGGGGGCCTCAATACGCCAGCGAGGCGTTCTTCACGATCTGCAACTACGAGCAGGTGTTGAAGGACATCCTGCATGTCGAGCGGACCGCGTGGGATTTGATCATCCTCGACGAGGGGCAGCGGATCAAAAACTGGGAGTCGAAGACGAGCCGCGTCATCAAGGGATTGCGGTCGCGGTTCGCGCTCGTGCTCAGCGGCACGCCGCTCGAAAACCGGCTCGACGAGTTGTACTCGGTCGTGCAATTCATCGACGACCGGCGGCTCGGCCCCGGCTTCCGGTTCTTCCACCAGCACCGCGTCGTCGATGAGAAGGGGAGGGTGCTCGGGTTCAAAAATCTCACCACGTTGCGCGAAAACCTCAAGCCGGTCCTGCTCCGCCGCACGCGCGAGTCGGTCCAGCAGCAGTTGCCGCCGCGCACCAACGAGATCATCCGCATCCCGCCAACCGGCGAGCAGGCCGAGATGTCGTCCGCCCATTTGCAGAACGTCCGCCGCATCACCGGCAAGCGATTCCTGACCGAGATGGACCTGCTGCTGCTCCAAAAGGAGTTGCTGCTCTGCCGCATGACGGCCGACAGCACGTTCCTGGTCGACAAGAAGAAGCCGGGCTTTTCGAGCAAGCTGGCGGCGCTCGACGAGTTGCTCGAACGGCTGTTCGACGAAGAGGACCGCAAGGCGATCCTGTTCTCCGAGTGGACGACGATGCTCGATCTGATCGAGCCGCTGCTGAAGAAACACAAGCTGCCGTTTGTCCGGCTCGACGGTTCCGTCCCGCAGAAGCAGCGTCAGGCGCTCGTGCACGAGTTTCAAACCAACCCCGAGTGCAAACTGTTCCTCACGACGAACGCCGGTTCGACGGGATTGAATTTGCAGGCGGCCAACACGGTAATCAACGTCGATCTGCCGTGGAACCCCGCCGTGCTGGAGCAGCGGATCGCCCGCGCGTATCGCATGGGCCAGAAGCGGCCGGTCGATGTCTACATTCTCGTGACCGAGGACACGCTGGAAGAACGTCTGCTGGGAACGCTCGCGGCGAAGCAGGATCTCGCGTTGGCGGCTCTCGACGCCGAGTCCGATGTCGATGAAGTGCGATTGGAAAGCGGCATGGAGGAGTTGAAGCGCCGACTCGAAGTGCTGCTCGGAGCCCGCGCCGCAGGTCATCTCGATGAGAGCACCCGCCGCGAAGCCGTTCACGACGCGAGAGACTCAGCCAGCGTGGAGGCTCCGGATACGAACGGCCCCGACAACGTCACCGCCAGCGACGGCACGGCACCGGACGCCGCGTCGAGCTTCGACACCTCGTCCGAGCCTGGCGGCTTCTCGATGACCGACAGCGCGGCCTCATCCGATCAGGCCGCCCGCCGCGAACGAGTCTCGACGGCGGGAGGCCAACTCCTCGCCGGAGCCGTCGCGCTGTTGGGCGAACTCATGCCGAGCCGTCCCGACACCGACGCCTCGCGCCAACTCGCGGAGTCACTCAAACAGGGGCTGTCCGACTGCGTTCAACGCGATGATCGCGGACAGGCTCAACTGACGTTCACGCTGCCGGATGCTTCGGTCCTCAATCTGTTGGCCGATTCGCTGGCGAAGCTGCTGGCGCGATGAGCATTGTTCAGCCCATAGGGCTAAACAAAACGAGGTTTCATTCATGCGACTCGCGACTGTCTTGACACCGATGTCCGATGAGAACCTCACGCTGGCGGCGCAGTGTGGCGTGACCGATGTGGTCGGGCGGTTTTCCGGCACCGGCCTCGACGAGTTGCTGCGGCTGCGCGAGCGGATCGAGTCGTTCGGGATGCGGCTCGCCACGATCGAAGGCTATCTGCCGATCGAGAACCTCAAACTCGGACGCGACGACGGGACCGAGTTGGCGGCGATGAAGACGCTGCTCGGCAACATGGGCCGGGCGGGGGTGAAGGTCCTCTGTTACAACTTCATGGCCGGTTCGGATTGGGTGCGGACGAAGCTCGACGTGCGCGAACGGGGTGGCGCGAAGGTGACGGCGTTCAATCTCGCCGAGGTCGAACGGGCGATGTCGCTGAATCATCAGGACGCGGCACACCGCCACCGAGCTTGCCTCGGTGGTTCAACGGCTTCTGCACTACCTCCGACATCGAGCGAGGACGAATCGAGTAGTGCAAAAGCCGTTGAACCACTGGGACAAGCCCAGTGGCGGAGTGACACGGCGCGAGCGGGTGACATTACTCACGACGAACTGTGGCGAAACCTCGAACGCTTCCTGCGAGAGCTCGTTCCGGTCGCCGAAGCGGCGGGTGTGACGATGTGCATGCATCCCGACGATCCGCCGCTGACCGAGTTGCTCGGCAAGGCGCGGATCATGAACTCGGTCGAGAACTTCGAGCGGCTGGTGGAACTCGTTCCGAGTCCCTCAAACGCCATCTGCTTCTGTCAGGGAACGTTCGCCGCGATGGGAGTCGACATCCCGGCGGCGATCCGGCGTCTCGGCCGGCACATCCAGTACGTTCACTTCCGCGACGTGCGGGGGACTCGCGACAACTTTGTCGAGACGTTTCACGACAACGGCCCGACCGACATGGCCGCCGCGATGAGCGCCTACCGCGACATCGGCTTCTCCGGCCCGATGCGGCCCGACCACGTGCCACAGCTTTACGGCGAGGACGACGGCGAGCCGGGCTACACGATGCTGGGCCGGTTGTTTGCTTATGGCTACATGCGCGGGCTGATGCACGCGACGGAGAAGGCGCAGTGTGGGAAGTGAAAAGTGCAAAGTGAGAAGTGCAAAATTGGTCTCATCTGACGAATGCGTGCTGATTACGAAATGGACGCCGTGGTTTTAGCCCGGAGGGCGGCAGGCAATAGCCCCGGGCGTAAGCCCGGGGTCTACGACCAAACGAATTTGCAGCCCCGGAGGGGCGGCACTTCCCACCTCGACTCACAGGGGAATTGCCAACCGCGCCTCAGATGTGTCGCCCCTCCGGGGCTTGGTCGATAATTCCACCCCCAACCCACGGCTCACGCCGTGGGCTATTGTCGACCGCCCTCCGGGCTGAAGAAACGAGTGGTCAGGCTTTCCATTTTGCACTGGTCACTTTCCAATTCTCACTTCGCACGGTCTGCTCTTCACCAAGAAGCCCCCTCACCCTAACCCTCTCCCCCTAAGACGGGGGCGTGGGTACAAGATAAAGCCTCTCATCTTGAGCCACCAACACGAATTGAACCAGCCGCGCGAAAATAAACCAAACGACTCGAACCAACTCGCCGCGACTTCTTCCCCTTCCGACAGCGCCGTCGACCACGGCTGCCTTCCCAATTGGGAACGGGCCGATCTGCCCGAGCCGTTGCCGTTCAGTCTGGCGAATACCTTCAGGACCATTGGTCCGGGAGCGATCCTGCTCGCGGCGGCGATTGGCGGGGGCGAGTGGATCGTCGGGCCGACGCTCGTGATCAAGTATGGTCGCGAGATTCTGTGGATTGCGACGATGGGGATCGTGCTGCAGACGATCTTCAATCTCGAAGCGGTGCGTTACACGATGTACACCGGCGAGCCGATCTTCACGGGATTCATGCGGCTGGCGCCGGGATCGCGCTTCTGGGCGTGGTTTTACATTTTGATCGGGGTCGCTCAACTGGCAACCCCCGCGCTGGCCGCCGGCTGCGGGGTGGTGTTGTTTGCCGCGTTCTTCGGTCGTATGCCGGGAGAGCCCGACTTGGTCATGCTCGGTGCGATCGGGGTCGGTGTGATTCTGTTCGCGGTTGTTCTGCTGATGTCGGGGAAATCGATCGAGCGTGTGCTGGAACGGCTCTCGTGGGCGATGATCATCTTCATCTTCACGTTTCTGATCGTGGTCAATGTGCTGTTTGTGCCTCTCGACGGTTGGATCGCGACCACCAAAGGCTTCCTGCTGCCGCAGGCACTTCCGGAGAAGATTGACATCGTGTTGCTGGCCCTGTTCGCCGCGACGGCCGGTTCGGGTGGGTTGGGAAACCTCGCCATTTCGAATTGGTTTCGCGACAAGGGATTCGGCATGGGGGCTCACATGGGCGGGATCGGCAACGTGCTGGCGGGAGCGGAGGAAGGCTTGAAGCCCGTGGGGGTCACGTTTCCGATCACCGGCGACAATCTGCAGCGCTGGCGCACCTGGTGGCGCTATGCCATGCTCGATCAGACCGCCCTGTGGGGTGTCGGCTGTTTCTTCGGGATGTTTTTGAACGTGAACATTGCCGTCGCCATCATCCCGCCCGGCGTGGAACTCAATGGCTATGCTTCCGGCGCGTTCCAAGCCGAGTACATGTCGCGTCTGTGGCAGGGCTTTTGGATTCTGGCGCTGGTGAACGGCTTCTGGATTCTGTTCTCGACGCATCTGGGCAACACCGACGTGCTGATTCGCACGATCAGCGACATCTGCTGGGCCGAGTTCCCCAACATCCGGCGTCGCTCGATCGGCACGCTCTACGCGACGTTGTTGTTCTTCCTGACCATCTGGGCCGTGTTCGCGGTTCATCTGGGGAGCGTGATCGACCTGTTCAAGGTTCTGGGCATCGTGGCCAATCCGATCATGGCGATTGCCGCGATCCAAATCCTCCGGGTCAACACCCGCTTCCTACCCCCCGAGCTTCGTCCGCCGCTGTGGCGTCGCGCCGGGATGATCCTGTGCGCAGTGGTCTATGGCGGATTCACGCTCGCGCTGATCTGGAACATGGTGAACCCCAAAAAACCTGAACCAAAACCGGACTCGGTTGCGCCCGTGAAGTCCGCTAGAGTGATATCGGATCGCACCGCATCTTGATTCGGAGGCTTCTCATGCCATCGCCATTTCCCGGAATGGACCCCTACATCGAGTCTCGCCGATTGTGGGACGACTTCCACCACAAACTGATCGGCGAAATCGATACGGCTTTGTCCGCCATCGTTCCCGGCAACTACACGGTACGTCAGGGCGAACGCGCCTACATCTCCCAAATGCAGCCGGAGACACTTGCGACCGAACGGAACCAGATTCAAGGCGATGTCAGCATCTCGTTGTCACTCGGTCGCTCGTCGAGAGACAGCGACTCGAGCGTGGCGGTATTGGAGCAACCACTTGCGGCCGTCGAGGCGGAATCGGTGTCGATGGTGGCGTTGGAGCAAGTCGAGTTTCGCGAACCGTTCGTGGAAATCCGTTCGCTCGACCCCGAACGACCGCTGGTCACCACGATCGAGGTTCTTTCCCCTTCGAACAAGCGACGCGGGACCAAGGGTTGGAAACTCTACCAACGCAAGCGAGTGGCCCATCTGACGGGACAGGCCAACCTGATCGAGATCGACCTGTTGCGCGGCGGCGGTCGACTGCCGATGCTCACGCCATGGCCGAACAGTCCCTACGCACTGCTCGTCAGCCGTCGTGAAAGTGCTCCGAACTGCAAGGTCTGGCGAGCGTCGTTCGCCGCGCCGCTGCCGACGATTCCCGTGCCGCTCGCCAAACCCGACCCCGATGTCATGCTGTCGCTGCAACCGCTGATCGATGCCATCTACGCTCGCTCGCGCTACGCCAGCGACATTGACTATCGCAAACCGTGCGTGCCGCCACTCGCGCCGGCGGAAGTCGAGTGGTTGAACCAGCGACTCACTTCGCCGGAACAACCTTCACGTTGACGGGCATCTCGGCGGCGAGCAGGCCGCCCCCCGAGGTGACTCGCAGTTTGACGTTCGGCACCGGCGTGTCGGCGGCGACTTTGGGGGCCTTCACGACGAACTCGAACTTGTCCTGATCGCCCGCGACGGCGGCGGGCTGGACGGTGTAGCCGGCCGGCAGGCCGGTCAGTGTGACTTCGACGGGACCGGTGAAGCCGGGCGTTCGTTGGAGGACGCCGGTGATCTTGTGATCGGCCTCGCCGACGACGGCCAGCGTTGCGTCATCGGCCTTCGACGCGACGGCGTTCTTGATCTCGGCCCGGAATGGTTGCGAGAAGGCGCTGGCGAGGACTCGGTCCGAGTAGGCGTGCGGCGTCGCTTCGGCCTTGACCACGAAGTCGATCACCGGCTCGGCCGATTCCAGCGGGACGACGATCTTCACCGTTGCCTGCTCGGGTTGGTCGGGCATCACCATTTGAGGCGCCGCCGCGACGAGCGGGAAGTTGCCCGCGGCCGGGTTGTTCGGATCGCGGCGTCGCACGGGTTCCGTTGAGTCGAGCGACAGCTTCACGGGAAGAGCTTCCTCGTTCGGTTGCGGTGTTCGTTTGAGGACCAGCGGGATCGGATGACTGACGCCTCGAAAGAGGACGGCCGGAAGCTGTTGCAGTTCGATGCCAAGACCCGACGGACGGATCGTGCCGACGGCCATCGTGTCGGTGAACGTCGGGGCCACGACGCCCGATTGCAGCTTCGCGGTCTGCTTGATCGCGGGGTCAACGCCGACCGATTCGCCGACGATGCGGAGCAGCGGGGCGCTTCCCGCGGCGGGCTGTCCGATTCGCACCAGCCTCAGCAGCGCCTTGCCCTGCATGTTGGCGGCGACCTCATTCGGAGAGACCGCGATCGTCGCATCGCCCGCCACGGTCAGCTTGATCGGTCCCGCATAGCCCGCGCGGATGATCTGCATCTCGACGACCGCCGACCCGTCCTCGGGCAGGTTCGCGGTCGGCGTGTTCAGCATCAGCGAGAACGTCGGCTGGCCCGCCGGTTCGATGACGAGGCGGTAAAACGCGCGCGGGTCTCCGCGTCCGAAGAGGTCTCGCACCTGCACGACGATCTGCGCGACGCCCGCGGGGACGGCGTATTCCAGCGACGGATCGCCGATGGTCGGCTGATCGCTCGTCTGCGCGACGGGATTGGTCGGCGGGTTCGCAAAGAGCGCGATCTCTCCCTCCAGCGTCGAGCCGAGCGAATCGGATTGCAGGGTCAGTTTCAATCGCTGACCGGCGGTGACGTTGAGCAGATATCGATCGCGTTCGCCCTTCGAGGCGACTCGTCCGCTGATGGCGACCGGCTTGACGGGAGGTGCTGCGAATGTGGCATCGACGGTTTGCAGGACTCCGTCGACGGAACGTGCCGCTTCCACGACCTCGGTCCCGCGACTGACGGGCATCGACGGAACACCACTCGTCACTCCCGACTCCATCGGTAATGAAAGAATTCCGCTCGCACTTTCACTCGCGGAGGCAAACACGCCCGCCAGCTTCGTGCCCGGTGCGAAGCCGCTGCCGACCGGTTCGACTTCCATCGGTCCGGCCACCGCCGCCGCGGGCAGCACGCCATCGACCAGCTTCAAATCGCCGATCTTCAACCGGAACGGGCTTTGGCCGGGACCACCGAACGTCAGGTCATGCAGTTCGATGGAGTAGACGCCGTCACTCGGCAGCACGATCTCGGCCCGGGCGTCTCCCTTCAGCGAACTCTGTCCCCAACCGATCGCGAGCGGAGTCCCCGCGGGCGACTTGATCTCGACCACGGGATTGGCTGCTGCGCCGAGCCGCTTCAATTCGACATCGGCCACCAC
The DNA here is from genome assembly GCA_031412755.1 of Schlesneria sp. Lineage (GTDB taxonomy): Bacteria > Planctomycetota > Planctomycetia > Planctomycetales > Planctomycetaceae > Schlesneria. Next base: position 22,075 of record JANODP010000431.1, read on the forward strand.
ACGCTGGCCCTTCGCCCCGGTGAAGTAGACGCGATGCTGCTGACCGCCGGAGAGGCTGCCGAAAAAGGCGGCGGGTAATGCGGCGGGCTTGTCGGGCGCGGAGCCTCCGACCGCGACCTGCGGCAGTCGGTCGAAGGCCAGCGCCACCGACTTGCTCACGCCCGCCTGCGACTTCACCCACAGCGGGTAAATGCCCGGCGTCGTGTCGGCCGGCACGGTCACGTTCAGCTTCAGTTGATTCGGAGCCGAACCCTCCGCCACCGCGAACTGGACTCCGGGAAGAGGAAACACGGCCGTCGGATCCGGTCCCAGATCGGTCCCGTTCACGATGAGCTGCGTGGACTGACCAACCTGCAAGCCCGGTTGAGACAGACTCCCAATCACCGGCACCACCGCGGGGACCGGCTTGTCGGCCGCAATCAACTTGCCGACATTGTTACCCGCCACTTCGAGGAACAGCTTCTTCGCCTGCGGCGGCGACAAGGCCTTGTCGAACAGCGAGAACTCATCGACCACGCAACTGAGGTACTCGCCGGCGGCTTCACTCCGTCCGATCGTGGTCGGCAGGTTGTTCAACAACCCGGCCACGTTGACGTCCTTGATCCATCCCGCATTCTTGTCGATGTAGCCGTTGGGAGCGGCCTTGGGAACCAGTGGCTCTCCATTCACGAAGAGCATGATCCTGACATCGTCCGCGTCGGTGTCGTCATCCCCTTTGGGGGCATCGGTGACGAGGAACGTGGCGGTCAGATAGACCAGCTTGCGGTAGGGCAGGGCCTCCTTCACGGTGTAGTTGACGACCTTGAAGCCGCTGCCGTCGTTGATGTAGAGCTGAAAATTGTCGGCCTGCATCATGAAGTTGATGCCGTAGTTGGTGAGGGCTTTGCCATCGGCCGTCCCGCGCTTGGCGACCAGCCCGTGATAAGCTGCGTCGGTCGGCTCAGCCAGGTTCACCACCAGCAGCCCGAACGAGACGGCGTTCGCGGCATCGACATCGGCGCCATCGGCGATCTCGATGAACTGCATTTTTGCCGCGTCGAGTTGCACGGCCTTCTTGCCGGTCTGGTTCCAGAAGGGACTCGCCACGCGAGCGGGATCATTGACGAGCTTTCCCTCGTCAGGCACGGCTCCGACCGCAGCCGAGTCTTTCGCGGGACCGCTCTCCTCATCAAACGAGAAGTTGACGACCGCGGTCGCCCGCACGGCCCCCTTTACTTCTTCCGCCTCCTGAGCAAACGCGGCGGTGGCCGGCAAACTGATCCACGCCACAACGGCGAGCGAAGCAACGGCGACAAGGCGAGCGAGTGCAGTCATCGTGAAAGAATCCTCAGACGGAAGGCAGGCAGGTGGGAAGAGCTCGGGCAGGTTGTGAGCCCGATTCTACGAACGCATCAGACCATTTTGAAGCTGCGAGCCGATGTTCGCTCGGAAGAGTTGGAACCACGAAATACGCGAAAGGCACGAAACTAAGAATCAAGGCAGATGCCGAGAATCATCATGCTTCGACTTTGTCCTTTAATTTCGTGCCTTTCGCGTATTTCGTGGTTCCCTCTCTTCAGTACAGCGCGGTCGAGAGTTTGCGGCGGAACTCACCCGTCAGTTCGGAGGCGGGGCCGAGGATCGAGAAGATCTTGACCATCGTCTCCTTCGCTTCGTTGCGGGCGTCACCGAAATCCTTCAGCACCACGTCGAGGCACAACTCCAACGCCTTGCGATGCTGGGCCGAAGCGGCGAGGGCATCGGCCAGTCGGACTTGGAGGACGAGGTTTGACGGATCGGCTTCGGCTGCCTTGCGCGCTTCATCGACGCCACCACTCTCGGCGGCGGCGACGCGCACTTCGAGTTCCGATTTGATCCGCTCGGCCTCCGGTTCGAGGAAGCCGCGCTGCGCGAGAACGTCGAGCTGCGATTGGCATTCGTCGAACCGGCCCTGCTTGAGCAGCACGCTCGCGAGACAGACCTTGAGCGAATCCTCTTCGGGCACCAGCGCGAGGGCTTCGCGGAACTTGGCCTCGGCCGCCCGGGGATCGGTCTCGACGAGAGCGACCGCCTCACGCGCGAGGGTCTGTGCGGGAGAAGGCATCAGCGGCGCGAGCCACTGCCGGACCTGCTCCTCGCTCAACATCCCCTGAAACTGATCGACGGGCTGGCCGTTCGCGAAGGCGACCACGGTGGGGAGTGACTGAATCCCAAAGGCCTGCGCGATGCTCGGTTCCTCGTCCGTGTTGACCTTGGCGAGGAGGAACTTGCCCGCGAACTCGGTCGCCAGCTTTTCCAGGACCGGTGCGAGTTGCTGGCAGGGCTGGCACCACGGTGCCCAGAAGTCGATGACCACCGGCAGTTCGAGCGACCGCTGCATCACCTCCTGCTGAAACGTGGCCATGGTGACGTTGATGACGAACGGCGACGGAGCAGCAGACATGGGTGCGACCTTTGTTCTCGGCAGGCAACTCAAGCAGAGCCGGAGTGTACGCGGCGCGTGAACGGACGGCAAACTTCACAGACCGGATCGTAGGATGGGCACTCTTGCCCGTCCGTTCTGAGAAGTCAGAGATCAGAAGTCAGAGATCAGAAGTCAGGAAGAATGGAACGGGAGTTTGTTCTTTCTGACCTCTGACCTCTGACCTCTGATTTCTGACCTCTATCTTCGGACGGGCAAGAGTGCCCATCCTACGACCGGTCTGCTGTCATGTTTTCAGAACTTGCCGTCGCGCGATTCGAAGTGAGTCGGTTTGCCGAGCAGTCGTCCGCCGGACATGGTCCACTCGGCGACCCATTCGATGAGTGTGGTGGCGGAGACGCGTGGCGATCCCAATGAGCGCAGGTTCTGCGAACAATCGCTCAGCAGCGCGGTTGGCGCTTCGACTCCCGTGAACTCGACGGGCCGGTTCATCACGCGGCCGAAGTGTTCACAGGTTTCGCGGACCGACAGTTTCTCCGGTCCGGTGATGTTGACGAACCACGCGGGCGAAGCGGTCTGACCGAGCGCCGTGAGCGTCAGCGCGTTAGCGTCTCCCTGCCAGATCGTGTTGAAGTGGCCCATCCGCAGATCGACCGGACGGCCTTCCCACACTGAACGGGCCAGATCGACGAGGACTCCGTAACGCAGGTCGCAGGCGTAGTTGAGCCGGATCAGGGCCGTCGGCGTCCCGTGCGCGCGGCTGAAGTGCTGGAAGACCCGTTCGCGCCCGAGGCAACTCATCGCGTACTCGCCCACCGGTGAGAGTGCATCCGTTTCTCGCGAGCCTTCCCCGGCGACGGGGACCAGTCCGTAAACGTTTCCGGTTGAGAGGGCCACGATCCGACTCGATCGGTAGCGCTGGCAGACGATGGTCGGTACGACGCAGTTCATCGCCCACGTCAGCGGCTCATCGCCGGTCGATCCAAACTTGCGTCCGGCGAGGTAGACGATGTGCGGCGCATCGGGCAGCCGCGCGACGGTCGCCCCGTCGAGCAGGTCGCAGCGAATCGTCTCGACGCCCCACGACTGCAACTGCGTTTCACTGCCATCCGTGAATCGCGCCACTCCGATCACGCGCTGCTTCACGCCAGCCAGGTCCGACGCACGGCGAGCCATTCGCGCCATGCTCGGCCCCATCTTTCCGGCGACTCCCAGAAACACGATGTCGCCATCCAGCCGGGCCAGAGCGTCGATGACCGCTTCCGTCGGCTCACTCAGCCGATCTTCGAGGTCGTCCTCCGTAAGCAGGGTTGCTGCGCTCATCGACTTCGGTTCCGTTCAATGAGTCGCGTCCCACCACCACGGATGCGTGTCGCTCCGTTTGGCGGCGCCGGCTTCGGTGCGGATCGAGTCGAGTCGCTGGCCGTTCGACGAGGACGAGGCCGCCTTGTTCAGCACCTGTTGCGGATGGATGGAGACTCCGCCGCCGACGAGACCAACGATATTGCTGCCCGCCCGCTTGTAGCTGACGAGCGATGCAATCTTTTTGGGCGCGTTGAACGTCGGATGGCCGAACCGTTGTTCGTCGAGCAGCGTCGTCATCTTCCAGCCGACCTTCTCGGCGAGCCGTTCCTTCTGGACGAGGGCCGCGAAGACGGACAGGTCGATCAGGTTCTGCAACTCGGCGAAGACCGGCGACTTCTCGGCCAGTTCGGGATACTTGTCGGTGAATTGTTTGGCGTAGGCCTGGGTCGAGAGTCGCGTCGTGGCGGCCGCCGCGCGGTTGCCCTGGGCATCGGACATCTCCTCCTGCGACAGCAGTTGGACGCGCTGTCCCGCGAACTGGAACGCGAGACCGTCCTCACTGCGATGGATGGCGTCGTAGAGCGGGACGAACCACCAGCGCTGAATCGTGTTTCCATTGGCACCGATCATCGACAGGTGGCTCTTCAAGCCTTTGACCCCCGGGTTTTCGAGACCCAGCGAAATGCGCTTCATCCGATAATCCGCCTCGACGAGCGACAGGCCGAAGTGTGAATCGGCGGGGACGCCATCGACGCGTACATCCTGCAGGCCGAGGATGTCGTCCATCTGCCGGAACCGCTCCTCGACCGCCGCGACGCTGGCCGGTCCGCCCGCCTTGACGAACTTTTGCAGATTGGCCAGCCGTTCGGGGACGGGGTCGATCGAGCAGCCGACCATCTGCGATTTGAGCAGCGTTCGCAGGGCGACCACCAGATCGTCCAACCGCAGCGTGGGACGTCCGCTGTCGACGCCGATCATGCGGCCGACCGCATCGGGGGCGAAGCCCTCCGCCGGTCCCGCGATCACCAGATCCCTGTCGTCCGGGAACACAAAGATGTTGTCGATCCGTTGCAGCCCGGCGAGAAAGAAAACTTCGTCGGGGATCGGCTTCCCGTCCTTCAGGCACTCGTCGATCTTCTGCTCCAACCGGACGAGCGACACCAATCGCTGGGAGCTGGACTTGGTGATGTCGGTCGACAACGACTTCTTCGCCGCCGCCTCACGCCGCTTCTTGTCGAGCGTTCCCGAAGCCTCATTCTCGATGGCGAGGCTGACCACGCCCTGGGCATCGATCTTGATCCCGCCCGCGTTGTTTTGATTGTTGTTGTTATTGTTGTTCTGCGCGGTCGCTTCGGAGATGCACACGCCGCCGACAACAGCCAGCAGTCCCCAGACCACGATTGCCGACGACATCGAACGGATGGGTTTGAACATGATCCGCCTCCAATTTGAGAGAACGACCGGCCCACGGCCAGCATCGTACTCGGCCGCACGGCGGATTGCAGCCGGTTTGATTTCGTAGGATGGGCACTCTTGCCCGTCCGTGTTTGGTGTTGAAGAGAGGACGGGCAAGAGTGCCCATCCTACAAACGACGTCTCTTACGACGGC
>JANODP010000432.1:0-8613 GCA_031412755.1 Schlesneria sp.
TTGGGCGTCAGCCCTTTCATTGCAAACGCGAAGAACCGGGGGCTGACGCCGCCCCGCTCGGAAGTCTCATCAGCAACCGCGAGCGGTATGGTTTCGGCGTTTTGAAACCGCTTCCACTCATCTCATTGCAGTTCTTATCGCTTGGCGCCAGCGGTGACAGAGTCCCGATTCGTGCGCCGAGATCAACTCACTCTGCCAGAAGGAACCGCGATGCGACCGACTGCGACCTTGCGATGCTGTGCGCTGCTGTTGGTATTGAGTCAGCTTGGTCTTCCCGTTCGGGCCGATGACTGGCCGCAGTGGATGGGCCCGCAACGAGACGGCGTGTGGCGCGAGACCGGGATCGTTGAGGCCTTCCCGAAGGATGGTCCTCCGGTGCGCTGGCGAGTCAAAATCGGAGGTGGCTACGCGGGGCCGGCCGTTGTCGGCGACCGCGTCTTCGTCACCGACAAGCTGCTCCCCACGGGGGCCACGAATCCAAACAACCCGTTCGAGCGAGGTCGTCAAGCCGCCACCGAGCGGGTGCTCTGCCTCAACGATGCCGATGGCTCGGTCGTGTGGAAGCACGAGTATTCCTGCCCGTACACCGTCAGCTATCCCGCCGGTCCGAGAACGACTCCCGTCGTGAGGGACGACCGCGTCTACACGCTCGGTTCCGAGGGGCACCTGCTGTGTCTCAACGCGCAGGATGGCACCGTCGTCTGGTCGAAGAACTTCAAGGAGGAGTACGGACGCCGGACGACGCCGGTCTGGGGCTATTCGGCCAACCCGCTGCTGGACGGAGATCGTTTGATCTGCCTCGTCGGGGGTGAGGGAACCACCGTGGTCGCCTTCCACAAGGACACCGGCAAGGAACTCTGGCGGGCGCTCGATTCGACGGACCGTCACGGGCCGGGCTACGGTTCGCCGATCATTGTCGAGGCGGGAGGCCAGCGGCAGTTGATCGTCTGGCACCCGTCGGCCGTCAGTTCGCTCGACCCTACCACGGGAAAGGTCTTCTGGAACCAGCCGTTTGACGTGAAGGAGGGCCTCACCGTCGCCACGCCGCGCGTCAGCGGAGACAAGCTGTTCGTCAGCGCGTTCTACGACGGATCGCTCCTGCTGAAGCTCGATGCGACGAAGCCCGCGGCGTCCGTCGTCTGGCGGCGTCACGGCCAGAACGAACGCTTGACCGATGCCCTGCACTGCCTGATCAGCACGCCGGTCATCGACAACGGCCACATCTACGGAGCGTGCAGCTACGGCGAGTTCCGTTGCCTCGACCTGGCCACCGGCGACCGCAAGTGGTCCACGTTCCAACCGACCAGCGGCGAGTCCCTGCGCTGGGGGACGGCCTTCATCGTCAAACACGAAGACCGCTACTTCCTCTTCAGCGAGAAGGGCGATCTGATCGTCGCCAAACTCTCCCCGCCGCCTACACGGAACTCGGCCGAGCCCACCTGCTTGAGCCCACCGGCCCGGCCCAACGCCGCGACGTCGTCTGGTCCCACCCCGCCTTCGCCAACCGTTCCGTATACGCCCGCAACGACAAGGAAATCGTTTCCGTGTCGCTGGAGAAGAAGTAGGACACCAGAAGATCTCTCACCGCGTGGCTGGGGTCGGGCGTCGTCGCCCGCCCCCAGAGGTGTGATAGCACGAATGCTGGGGGCTCGAAGACTCGACCCCAGCCACACACCACACACCCGTGAACTTCATGGCTGTTGGAGATCCCGCAGGATGTCGGCCAGGGGACGCCCGCCCGGCTCACCACAACGGCGGCGGATCTCTTCATCCGAGAAGGGCGACAAGTCCTTGAGTGAGACTCGCCCCGCCGCCACCGGATGAAAGTACCCCATCAACCGCCCCGAGTGGTCGCAGACTTCGACAGCCTCATCGAACCCCGCGAGTTGGGTTTCCATCTCGCTTTCCAGCACGACCTTGGTCATGGCACCCTCCTCAACTTAAGGATCTCACGAAATCGAATCTCTCCCGCCAGTGTGCCAGAGTACGATGTCGATGGCCAGACCAGTTCGCGAGCATCAAGTAGGCCATCAGTCATACATCTCTTCGCGGCTGAGGGCTTCGTTGGAAAGAGTCACACCACAGGGGGTGCCGATGCGCCGCAGTCGCCGTTCCCACTCATCCTGAGGTTCGCTGGCACACGCCGCTTCGCCAAACTTTTCGCGCAACGCATTCAAGGTCATCTTCTCCGGCGACTCGCCCGTGGATTGAGCCTGCTTGCGAATCGTCGCTTCCAAGTCCGCTTCAATGGTCAGCACCATCGTCGTCTCTCCTTTCAAAACCCCGTGCCGACGCACGATAGCCATCATACAATTGGCAGGTCAACAGGATTGGGCACCGGACAACGTGGTTGGGGTCGTGCGTCTTCGCTCGCCCCCAGTGGTGTAATTTTGCGAATGCTGGGGGCTCGAAGACTCGACCCCAGCCACGCGGCCTGCACCCAACGACAGTGCCGACTACTGTTGATTGCCATCACTTGTTAGTCTCGTTCGCCGTAACAACAAACCGCACTGACGGGAGACAATCATGGTGACAGCAGCCGAGAACGGCCTTTCCGCCGAGGCTGTGTATCAGGCGGCGCGACGGCTTCCGCGTGAGGGGCGGATTGTGTTGATCGAGATGCTGGCCAGCAGCCTGCGCGAGGACGAATCGCTCGACGCCGAAGTCCTGGCCGAAGCCGAGCGACGCTGGGCCGAGATTGAAGCCGGGACGGCCAAGTCATCGAGTCTGGCCGAACTCGATCAGGAACTTCGCACGAAGTACCAGTGGCCATGAACGTCGAATTTCACCACGAGGCGACGGTCGAGGTCCGCGCGGCCGTGGCATTCTACGAGGCGGAGCGGGCCGGACTCGGCCGCGATTTGTGAGACGAAATTCAAGCGACGCTGCAACGGACCGAACTCAATCCCGACGGTCCCGAACGTGTCCGGCCGAAGCTGCATCGGGCGTCCGTCCGTCGCTTCCCCTACAGCGTGATCTACGGCATTCGCGGCGACACCCTGTGGGTCGTCGCGGTCGCTCATCACAGCCCCCGAGAGGGTTACTGGCAAAGCCGGGTGTGATTGACCGCGGCGGCGCGCGCGAGTCAGAACGTAACTCGTCACGTCTGCTGGGGGTTCTGGCGATCGGGGAAATTGGTCTTGGTGGATCGGCGGCGAGGCCACTACAGTTCGATCCTTCCCTTGAAACCATTCCACAATCCGATGACTTCTCTGGCGATGTGCAACTCCACGCATCCGCGCGAGAACCAGGCGTGCCCGGCGGGCCTGTTCGTTTTCATGCGGCCAACTTTTGAAACGATGTTGATTCTGTCCGCCGTGCTCTGCGGGTGCGGGACGACGCGCATGTCGGACACGCTGCGCACCGGGACCGAGCAGCTTTTGTTGTCCAGCGCGATCGACCGGTCGATCAACGCCATCGACTTTTCGTCGCTCAAGGGCAAGGATGTCTACTTCGATCCGCAGTATCTGAAGGGTGTGTCGGATGAGGGCTACATCGTCAGTTCGCTCCGGCAACGACTGCTGTCGGAAGGAGTGTTCCTGAAGGCCAACCGCGACGACGCGACGTATGTGGTTGAAGCGCGTGCCGGGGCGATTGGCACGAACCGTCAGGACGTGTTGTTGGGGATTCCACAGGTGAACCTGCCGACGGGGGCCATGATGGCCGGTGCCCCCTCGGTGATTCCCGAGATCCCGATTGCGAAGAAGACCAATCAGAAGGGTGTCGCCAAGGTGGCCGTGTTTGCCTACAACCAGGTGACGGGCCAGGCGCTGTGGCAGTCGGGGAGTCAGCCGATCACGGCGGATGCTCGTGACACGTGGGTCTTGGGGATGGGTCCGTACCAGCGCGGCTCGATCTACAACGGGACCAGCTTTGCGGGGCAACGAGTCAGGTGGCCTGCGGGACGTCCCTCCACCGTGAAGCAACTCCCGCCGGTCGTCGGCCAGTCTGTGACGGTGGCGGCGACATTCGAGGAAGATCCCCACGTCAAGCCGCCTCGCCCCCCCGCGTCCTTCGCCGAGAAATCGAAGGACACCAAGGACAACAAGGTGACACCGGCCGCATTCACACCGGCGGTTCCGCCCAGCCAGCCTCAGCCGGGGCGAATTCCCTCGCCCGTTCCGCCGTCGTCCTCTCAGTCCGGAGCCGGGTCGGGCTTCGGATCAGGCACGTTCAACACCTCGAACGGTCAGGACGGGAAAGCCGCCTCGGGAGGCAACGCCGCCGCCGCAGGACTCATGATCTTTGGCAGCGGGACTTCCCAATAGCCGCTCGCTGATGCTGGGCTGAAAGTCGCGATCTCCAGTCGCGGTGTCCCATCAGGTCTATCAACCGCCGTTCTCCGTGATCCGTGCCTTGACCAACTTTGAGAAATTGACTCACAACGCTCTGGCCACAAGCCGAACCTGGTGTGTCAGGTCCACGCGGCCACGACGGCATTCGAAAGACGCGACAGGCTGCGGCCGGCCGGCTCTTGCGGAGTTGTGGTGAGGATGACAGCGAAGAGGTGTTGATCGGGGTCGATCCACATGACGGTTCCGGTGGCACCCCAGTGTCCGAACGTGTTGGGGCCGAGGAGATCGCCGAAGTTCGCACTGTGCGCCGGCCAGTTCAGTCGCCAACCCAAGCCCCACGGACGGCAGCGCCGCTCGTCTTCGGGCACCTCGCGCATCGAACTCAGTTGATTGCGCGTCGAGGCCGCCAGCGCGGCCGGTGAAAGCAATCGCCTTCCCGCGCGAGTTGTTCCGCCGCGCATCACGAATTGCGAGAGCGTGGCGAGATCGCAGGGCGTGGTCAGCAGTCCGCCCCAGGGGGCTCCGAGCTGTCTCCAGTAGCGGCTGTTCCAATTCCACTGGGTTCCCTCCATCTGATCGGGCGGCACCTGTACCGTTGCCACGCGATTGATTCGCGGGTCGTCGCCCATGAACCAGTCATCCGGAGCACCCAGCACCGTGTCGAGCATGCCCAGCGGCTCGAACAGTTCCTCCTTCAGAAAGTCACCACAGGGCTTGCCGCTGATGCGCGTGATGATTTCTCCGAGAATGGTGAACCCCATGCTTTGGTACAGAACGCCGCGTCCCGGTGGAAAGGCCAGCGGTTCCTCGCAGGTCCGTTCGACGAAGCGTGTGAGCGTCGCATTCGACCGTCGCAGTTCGATGTTGTCGGGCAGCATGTCAGGCAGTCCCGACGTGTGAGTCAACAGATGCCGCACCTCGACACCGTGCTTTCCATTTCGACCGAACTCGGGCAAGAAGTCGGTCACGCGATCCGCGAGCGTCAATTGACCCCGCTCGATCAGCAGCAGGGCGCCCATCGCGACGATCGGCTTGGTGATCGAGGCGACCAGGAAAATCGCGTCGGGGCGGAGCGGAATCTCTGGATCGGGATGTTGTCTGCCGAACGACACGGGACCTTCCACCGAGTCTCCTGTTCCCGTGATCAAGGCCACCGAGTTCAAGACTCCGGTGCGGCACCATTCGGACGCCAGTTGCTGCGCCGCTGCCCAACGGCCCGCATGCAGAGTCGCTCGGGGCCAGTCAACGCCATATTTCATGGAGAACCTTTTCGAGGGGAGAAGCGACAAACGTGCGATGGCCTCGGCAGCAGCTTGGCAACGGAAGGCGATACTGACAAGCGGAAGCGGGCGCAAAAAAAGCTCCGGGTCATACCCGGAGCTTCATTCAATCCGCGAACTGCGTCCCAGCCAAACACACACACCTCACACGTCAAGTTCGTGCAGATGGAACAACTTGTCGAGTTTCGTGATTTCGAGCACCTCGCGAATGTCGGCGGACGGATTGTAGAGATGAACTTCGACCCCCTGTCGTTTGACGGATGCCAATAAACCGAGCAGGCCGCTGGGAAGCAGTCTCACCCCGGTCAGATCGAATGCCAGAGTTGAGCAAGCGTGGTCGCGGATCAGATCCGCGATCTCGTCGCGACATTCGGCCATGTTCAAGTGGTCGAGTACCTCGCGGCCTCCAAACCCGATGACAGTCAGCTCACCGGCTTCGTAAACCTCCAGTTCGGAAATGGTTTGCATTCGGCAGTTCCTTTTGAATCGAGTCCATTGTCTCAGGGTGCGGCCACAAGAAATGCTGGTGGTCGCCTCAGCAATACGGTCGTCGCCGCAGCCGATCAACGAAAAATGAGATGCAAGCCAAACAAGTGCTGCGGCATGGAATGTCTCGATCTGCAATCACCGTTCCCGAAATGTGTCTGACTTCTGGCGGCGGCAATTATTGATCTGTCGGTGTGTTACCGACTTGGTCCGGCAACAACAATTGGCCGGAGACCAGGCCGGGGTGCCTGCAAGAATTGGCACTGGTGGAAAATGGTGTAGAAAAACGATCCAAAGCCTCAACAAAAAAGTCCCGAACTTCGTGACTCCCGAACGCTTCACGGTCATGCACACAAGCCTGGACGAATTGCGGCAGACGTGACGCGGCCGATGCCGGTTTCGAATGATCGAGCGGTGCTGCCGGCCCTTGCCGAGCATTTCGCCGCGCAGCGTGATGGTGTGGCTGGCGAAACTCTTCCCATCGGCTGCGATGCTGGCCACGGTTGACGGAGGCGGTTCGGCAGTCGTTTGTCGATCAGGCCGAACAACTGGCTGCCGAACACCGAGAACGGTAGCGAACCGGTGTCCTTGGTGTCGCAGAAGAATCGGCATAAGCCGCAGATCCATTTTCTCAACAAACTCTTGGTTCACAGAATCACGGGAATTGAATTGTTGTCTTTCAAGGTCTTCCGAACCGGCTTCTACTCCTCTGCGGTATCAGCCAATAAGAATCAATGGTCAACAATGAGGAGTGCATCCATGAAGCTGCGAATTGCCGTGGTGCTTACAGTTGCTGTGACGTTCGGTGGTGTTTCCCAAAGCGAGGCGTCGGCTGCTGGTCGACGCTGGCGAATCAGCCAGTCGTCAGAGCCCGCCGCTCGTCCGACCACGATCATTCCGTCACGCGAAGAAATTGCGGCCGTGCCAGCACCGGGACAGGGACGACTCGTGGGCTATGCCTTGAACGTCTATCCCACGGCGAGGCTTGCCCGGATGGCGATTGGCCGCTGACGGCATGCTGCTGAACGACAGACGACCTTGACGTGACCCGCTCAAATCGAGCGGGTCATTTCGTTTGTAGTCGATCTGTCATCCTGGCGACGCCAGCTTGTCAGCAATGTCATGATTTGCTTGCAGTGGCGGGGACCAGTCTGTGGCAACGATGACGCCAACGCCGACACAATCATCACCCCTGCAAAAACAAAAACCCCCGTAAAAAACAGGGGTTTGCGTGAGTGGGACCGCTCGGACTTGAACCGAGAACCAAAGGATTATGAGTCCTCTGCTCTAACCGATTGAGCTACGGTCCCAAAGCCTGAAAACAGGCGGTGTTTGCAATGGTACGGCTTTCCAATCGAACGTCTGACGCCCGGTCTGACACCGCGGGGGCCAAACTTGTTCGACCAGAAACCAGCACAACCCGATTCAGGCTTTCCCCTCTTTCCGCATGCCACCGGTGAGCCAAAAAGATTCGGGGCAGATTGCACGATTGCGGACCTTGGTCTGGACCGGATGTCGTGCTCGCGGAGTATCTCGACCAACATGACGATCTGCAAGGCGGGTGAATTCTGTGGTCGACTGCCACGACCACCTGATTTCCCCGTCGAGAAAGTGGCGTGAAGAATCCGGCCGGGGGCATCCTGTGCTTGCTTCCCGGTCAGGGGCATCACATCGTCGAAGGCCACGCGGGTTGATCGAGGTACTCCGCAATCAAGGCAAGCCGTATGTCACTGCACAATCAATATCCCTTGTTTGAAGCTCATGGTGAACCGCGCGAGCTTGGGCGCCAGCACGGGGAGCAGGCCGCCGCACAGATTCGCGGCTATCTGGAATTCCTCGCCGAATCGCTGGGAGTCACTCGCGAGCAACTGCGGCAGCGGGCGCTCCGTTTCCAATGCCTGTTCGAGACCCGTTGTCCCGACCTGTTGACCGAGGCCGCCGGACTCGCCGAGGGAGCCGGGCTGACCCTGGCCGATGCGTTGGTCGCTCAACTGCGGGGCGAGTTGGCTCAGGTGAGCGACGGCGCTTGCACGACATTCGCCATCGACCCGCGCGGCACCGCCACCCACACCACCTTCGTCGGTCAGACCAGTGACAACCCTCCTGAACTCGAACGATTCGGTTACGTGTTGAAGCTTCGTCCGACAAACAAGCCCGCCGTGTTGATGTGGACCTTCGGCGGCATGCTCGGCTACCACGGCATCAACGAGCACGGCGTCGCGCACTTCGCCAACGCGCTGGGGGGCGGACCGGGCTGGAAGTTCGCGCTGTCGCATTACCCGCTCAAGCGGTTGATCCTGGAACAACGGTCGCTCGCCGAGGTGCTGCAATTGATGCGCGAGTTTCCCGTCTGCTCGAACGGCAATTACATGTTGGCCGATGGCAGCGGCGCGATTCTCGATGTCGAACTCACCAGCGAGGGACCGTTCGTCCCCGTTAGCCAGGCACGATTTCTGGTTCACTCGAATCACTTCCTGTGTCCCGAGCACGCCTGCGACGCGAACTGGCAACTCGGCCTGCCCGATTCGTTTCCGCGACTGGACCGGCTGCGG
>JANODP010000433.1:0-3016 GCA_031412755.1 Schlesneria sp.
CGCCATCTACCCTGAAAGGGTTGCGTCATTCGAGAAACGCCGATGACGGAACCCCGTTGGGGTACATGGGCGGTTGAACCGTTCCCCCCGGGTAGCTCGCTTCACTCGCAACCCGGGGCTATGGGACACAACTCCTTCGGAGTAAAAGCAAATACAAACTCTGCAAACTTGGAACTACCGGAGTTCACTGACCAACGGAGTACCGTCCCAGCACCACGGTCACGTTGTCTCGGCCTCCTCCGGCCAATGCGGCGTCGACCAGTTCCTGACACCGCGATTGAGCAGCCGACGAGTGAGCGAGGATGCCCGCAATGTCCGCTTCGCTCACCATGTCCGTCAGCCCATCGGTGCAGAGCAACAACTGGTCTCCATCCTCCAGAGAAACGTGAGCCGTCTCAACCTCGACCCTGTCGAGACTCCCGCCCAGACAACTGACCAGCGTGTTCCGAAACCGCTGGGCGGCCTCATCCACCGTCGCGATCAGACCGAGCGAGGCCATCAACTCGGCCAGCGTCTGATCTTTGGTCAGCCGATGCAACGTTCCCTGCCGGTACAAATACGCTCGCGAGTCTCCGACATGCATGATGAAGGCATCCAACCCCACCGTCAGTGCACCAGTCAGCGTGCTCCCCATCCCCTGGTAATCCGCGTTGGCTCCGGCTTCTTCCTTGAGACGGCGATGAATGAGCTGCATGTAGACATTCAACTTCTCTTCCAGATCGGCGATCTCCGTCTCAGACAGTTGAAAGTTCCAGTTGAATGCCTTTCCTGTCAGCTCACAACCTGTGCGCAACGCGAGCATGCTCGCCAGTTCGCCGAATGCCGCCCCACCCACTCCGTCCGCGACGGCGAGCGCGTACGCTTCGTCTTTGCGGATCGAATAGGAATCGGCTGGCATGTTGGTCAGCAACACATCCCGTGAACGATACCGTCGCACAACCGAATAATGGTCCTCGTTATTCGACCGTACCAATCCGCGATGTGACAGAGCACCGAATTCGACCCGCACGGGAACGGTCTCCGCTCCAAAATACTTCGCCGCCAACTCATCCAAACCTGGCTTCGTTGGTATGTCCAGACAGGTGTCCTCGATCCGAGATGTTGTCACGATCACGCCTTTTGCCTGAACAGACGGGAAGTCGATCTGAATTACAGGACGGTCATGTCAGACACTCTAACGGCCTCGATTGAGGGAGACCATCGTGTCCACGACGAACATCCAATCTAACCATCGATGCGGAGACTGTTTCTACGATTGCGACCGGTTTCATTCGTCGTCTCTTTCAATTCGTCGAACCTCTTCCATTCGAGAAAGGCTGGGGGATTCGACGAATTGAAGGAGACGACGAATGGGGATTCCCAAATCTGGAAACGGGTTGACCCGGATGATTCATGGCCTCCTCAGGCAGGGTTCGTGTGCGGCCGTGAATCATCCGGGCTAACGCAGCTCGATCGCCCGGCGACGGTTCTCGTACCG
The DNA here is from genome assembly GCA_031412755.1 of Schlesneria sp. Taxonomy (GTDB): domain Bacteria; phylum Planctomycetota; class Planctomycetia; order Planctomycetales; family Planctomycetaceae; genus Schlesneria. The sequence continues at coordinate 1,478 of JANODP010000433.1, forward strand.
GACCAGTTGGCCGCAGGCGGCCGCAATGTCTTGCCCGAGTGAGTACCGCAACGTCGTCTCGATGCCGGCCCTCTTGAGCTGCGACGCGAACGCTTCGCGAGTCGCGCGGTCGCTCCCTTGCAGGTGCGGAGACTCGTCAATCGGGTTGTACGGAATCAGGTTCACATGCACCCGCAACCCCGACAGCCACGTGATCAGGTCGCGGGCATCCGCTTCCGAATCATTCCGGTCCGCGAGCATCAGATACTCGATCATCACTGGCGACCGCGTCTTCGAGTTGATCTCCCGCACGGTCTCGCGGAGCTGATCCAGCGGATACGACCGAGCCAGCGGAATCAACTGTTCGCGAACGTCCTGCCGAACGCTGTGCAGGCTCAGCGCCAGATTGACCTTCGGAAACCGCTCGGCACACCGCACCATCGCATCGGCCACTCCAACCGTCGAAACGAGCAGCTTCGTCGGCGAATGATGGAACAGGTCGGAGGCAGTCAGAGCCTCGAGCGACCGGTGCAAGTTTTCCTCATTGTGAAACGGCTCGCCCATTCCCATGAAGACGATGTTCCGCACCGACCGTTTCTCGCCCGCCAGCAACTGTCCGGCGATCAGCACCTGATCGAGAATCTCCTCCGCAGCCAGGTTGCGGGCGATCCCCATCTTGCCGGTCGCACAAAAGTCACACGCCGCCGCACAGCCCACCTGACTCGACACACACAGCGCGGTCCGCCCGGACGCGACGCGCAGAATCACCGATTCAATCAACATTCCGCCCGCCGTCTTCAGCAGCAGTTTCGTCGCCCCATCCACCGCCGAGTCGCTGCGGTGAAACATCTCCAGCGAATGGACCGCCACCCGATCCGCCCCCGGAAAACGGCCCAAGGCGACCTCATCGGAAACAAAATGCTTGAGCAGATCATTCCGCAACCGCCGCACCACATTCGGGTCCAGCCTCAGCTCCTTACGGAGTGATTCAAATCCGGATCGATCAAACAGACTGACTCGCGAGGACATCGTGTTGGAAACTCTTGGGACAAATCGACAATCCAGAGACTCACGGTTCCATCTCCGAAACGTCGAGGCTTTGCCGGTAGTCAGCCACGTTCTGCTGGAACTGGTCGAACTCGGGGTGATCCTTCCAAACGCCCTCGAACTTCATCCACGGATGGCCGGAGAGCCGTTTGCGGAGTCGTTCGACCGTTCCGGCGGCATCCAGCGCCTGCACCTTGCCGCTGCGATACGCCTCGGACCGCGCGAGGATTTCCTCAGCCCAAGCGGCATCCACCTCGGCCTGAGTCTCCGCCGATTCGAGGCTGCTGAGGAGTTCGATCCCCAACAGTTCCCGCTCCTCACGCGGCAGTTCCAACGCCCGAACTCGCACTTCATCGACTGTCATTGAATCCCCCTCACTCAAGCTTGGTTCACCATTGGAAGTCTGCTCCACTTCCCACCACCACTTCAAGCCGTGACAAAGGCCGGGGTCGGGTGTGCGAATTTCAGATTTGGCCGACCTCACGTTTCCAACAACACCAACCGCCTCTCGGC
>JANODP010000434.1:0-2174 GCA_031412755.1 Schlesneria sp.
CCGGTGGCGCGGAGGGCGTACGTCTCCCAGACGGTGGGCGAGCTGGGCATGCCGTTCGGGTAGTAACCTCCCACGGGTTGGCCGCCGATGACGAAGTTTCGGTTGGGGACGCCGTTCTCGGTCGAACTGGCGGGCCAGTTGAGGGCGATGAACGTCTGCCAGGAAAGATCATCCATGGGGCTCTGAAAACCGGTCGCACCCGCGATGGGTGCAAACACGTCGTGAGGCATGGAGGGGCTGAGTCCGTTCATCACCTGCCCGTAACTCGCCACGCAGGGCGACCAGGCGACAATGGCCAGCATGATCCACGCACACTTTTTCATTTGACCGTCTAATAACCTGACAATGTTCATGGCGACCCCTTCCGTTAGACGTGGTGCAACACAAGACAAATCAATCTCACGACTGATCCAAGACATGACGCTCGATCGTTCAACATCAAGCGAACTCGCGAGCGCGTGCGACTTTAACAATCCGAGTCCCGCGCCGTCCAGCAACCATCGACGGTCAATTCTGAAGTCCCTCATCCGGGTTCTTGCGAACTCAGTGACATGCGGGTTGCGACTGTTCCGCGAGGGACCATAAGTCATGCGGACTAACCATCGATGCGGTGATCGTTTCTACGATTGCGACCGGTTTCATTCGTCGTCTCCATCAAATAGTCGAACCACATTCCATAGAGAAAGGCGGGGGGCTTAGACGAATTGAAGGAGACGACGAATGGGGATTCCCCAATCTGGAAACGGGTTCAACTATCCGTCGGTCGGCGGCGGGACCGATCGTCCGAGCAGTTGGTCGCGCCAGCGGCGGATGCTCATCACGTCGAAGCGTTCGCCGTCGAAGACGATCTGCGTCACTTTTTTCTGGCCGTTGTTCGTCGCCGTGCGGAGCCAGTCGCGAACTTCCATCCAGCGGACTTCGCCGGCCGAGTTCCTCACCACGAGCAGCACCGGGAACGGCTGCTCCATCCAATATTGGACGTGACGCTGGTCCTGGATCTGGAAGACCTCGGCGTCGTCGCGCTGCCGCGGCCTGAGGTGCGAGTCGCCCGACTTCAGTTGCAGGTAGAGCCGCTTCCCCGTCGCGTCGCCGGCGTCGTCGTTGAACTCGATCTCCATGTCGATCCCCTTGTCGCTGACGTTGAACTCGCGCGCGATCTGTCCGGCGAGGGCCACCGCCGAGATCACTTCGCCGACCAGGGCTCGTTCCTTGCATTCGTTGCTCTTCGCGAAGTCGACCTGCTCCGCCTCGCGCCGGACCGCCTCGCGCAGATCGTCCGAGGCGAAGCGGTCTTCCAACTCGTCCCACAGCGGGACGCGCTGCTCGCAGTTCACGCAGAGGATGTTCTGCTTCCCCTCGGCCAGCCGCTTCATGGCGATCTCGCGGTTGCCGACGGGGGTGTGGCAGTGGGGGCAGACGTAGTGTCGCAGCCGTTCGATCTCGTCCGGCTCCCTCACCTTGGACTTCAGGTGTTCGTGGATGAACCTGGCGAAGAGGAGTTTTTCACCAATCGGGATCGTGGGATCGAAGTAAACCGCCAGTTCGCCCGATCCTTCCGAGCGGCGGGTGAGCTTCACACCGAGCAGTTGGCCGGTCTGCGTCTTGAAGTCGGCGGCGTAGTGCCAGAGCTTGGCTTTCTCGAAGGCGTCGGTGTGATGCAGCCGGACGACCAGCGTCGCGTAGATGTCGTCGAGGAATCCGTCGAACCGGTAACTGACGAAGACGGCGGGATCGCGGGTCAGCTCCTCCCGTTCGCGGCGGTAGTAGCTGGGGAAGACGAGCATCGTCTTGAGGTTTTCGCCCGCTTCACGCCAGCAGAGGTTGCGGTCGATGAGCGTCGCGTGCATCGCCATCCGGACGATCCGTTCCTCGTCGGCGGGGAGCGGCGTCACGTCGGTTCCGTATTTCAACTCGCCGTTCAGCACCCGCTCTTCCGAGATGCAGCCGAGGCCGTGCGGATCGTCGCTCATCGTCTGGATGACGGCCTGGGCACACGCGTTGATCCGCTCGGGCTGCAACAGAACCCAGCTTCCAAAGTCGAGTTTCCAGACGACCCCCGGTCCGCTGAGGAGCGTCACGACGGTGCTCAACTGGTCGTCGGAGAAGCGGCCGTCGTGGGGCAGGCTGCCAGCCTGCCGCTCTTCAGTTCGTTGGGTGAGCGGCAAGGCGCTAGC
>JANODP010000435.1:0-9488 GCA_031412755.1 Schlesneria sp.
AATCCGAGTTAGTCCGCAATGGCACTTACTTTAGAAAGTAGTAGGCACATTCCATGTGCCGTGACCTGCATTTTGCGGACGGCACATGGAATGTGCCTGCTACTTGCAACGTAAAGTAAGTGCCATTGCGAGTTAGTCCGAATTATTCGTGGAGCTGTAGCTGAGTTCGCAAGAACTCAGTTCGCGATCGTGAGTTGGGCTGAGTTCTTGCGAACTCAGTTACAGATCGAAGTGACTGGCACGGCCAACCTCGTCCCGAGGAAGTCCTCGTCCTGCATCGGGTAGTTGCGGAACTGGACCGTGTAGTGGGCCTCGAACCACTCGCGGATCGAGGGGACGGCGGCCTCGTCGAAATCCGGGCTGACGTGCAGCGTGGTTCCCTCGACGCTGCGCCGGACTTCGCCCTGTTCGATCAAGACCTCGCCCGATTTGAGGACCAGGCGCGGCAGCTCGAACATCCGTTCGATGTCGTCGCCCGGCGTGTAGATTGTCACGTCGGCATCGGCTCCGGGACCGAGATGCCCCTTGTGAATCAGGCCCAACATCCTCGCCGGACCCGCGCGTGTGATGATGGCGATCTCGTGGAGCGTGTACTCGCGCGTCAGGTCGGGGAGCACGCACCGGGTCCGCACCGCTTCGGGAAGCGTGGCGAGCACCTCCGCACGGCGCGTCCGATCCATCAGCAGCGCGATGATCTGCGGATAGGCCAGGAACGACGCGCCGTTCGGGTGATCGGTGCTCATCGCCACCCGCCACGGATCATCGACCAGCAGATACCATTCGAGGCCGATCGCCCACTGCAGGGCATGCACCAGACTCTTCCGTTTGTACGTGATCGGGGCGATCGCGCAACCGCATTCCTGCTCCCCATCGCAACTGAACCACTTGCCGCCGAGGACGCGATGCAGGTAGTGACCGAGCGGCCCGTCGCCCGTCATCGAACAGGTCTGGCCGAACATCACCTGACCGACATCGACCGTCAGGTTCGGGTGCGAGTTGACGTACTCGGCCAGCTCCGGCACGCGCGAGCCGAACGTCGCCTGATCGTCGGGGTCTCCCGCGTAGCTGTGGAACTGAATGTGAGTGAGATGTCCGCGATGACCTTCGAGGGCGCGCATCGTCTCCAGCGTGGTCGACCAATTTCCCGGCATTCCAAGATTGTTGCAGTGAACGTGCAGCGGATGAGGCAACCGCAGCGCATCGACCGCCGCCGCGAGGCCCCTCACGATCTGACGCGGCGTCACGTCGAAGTAGTCCACGACATCGTCCAGCCCCGAGACGTTGCCCAGGCCGCGACTCTTCCAGACCTCAACGCCTCCCGGGTTGACCGCCTTGATCGCATAGCCCTTCGTCGCGTTGAGCAGCCAGCCGAGATAAGCCTGCACCAACTGCGGCTGCTTCGCCTTGAGCTGCTTCATCACGAACTGATTGTTCCCGGCCAGCACAAAAAAGCCCTTGTCGAGCAGTGGCGTGTCGAGGAACTCCTCGTGCGCGTGACGGGCCGCCAGCGGAGGAATCGCCGCGTCGAAGGCCGTCGTGTAACCGAGACCCGCGTAGAGGTAGCCCGTTGCAAACGTCGAAGGGACGCTGCCGGTGGTTCCCGAACGGGTGATCTCGGTCCGATGCAGGACTCGCGAGCGACGATGATCGTCCGGGAGCATCTTCCGCGCGGCGTTCACCTTCGGCCCGGCAATGTGACAGTGCATGTCGATCCCGCCGGGCATCACCACCAGGCCGGTGGCATCGATCACCCGCTCCGGCCGCGTGGCGGGATCGATCGGCGGCGAGATCACCCGACCGTCCTCGATCCAGATGTCGCGCACCTGCCCATCGACTCCGTTGGCCGGGTCGTAAACGGTGCCGTTGCGAATGAGGAGTCTGGACATGACGGACGAATCTCAAATCTCAAGCACGAAATCCGAAACAAATCCCAAGGCCGAAAATCCCCAATGCTTGGATTTTGGGATTTCTCGTCACGACAAAGCCTCGCGCAAGCTCGTGACCCGCAGCGTCTCGCGGCTGGCGAACGGTTCGCCGTACTTCGCGCCGATGCTCCAGCCCCAGTACCGCGCGCGGTCGCGGATGTCATCGAGTGCGGTCGGGAACTCGGGTGAACGGCCGGTGACGAGTTGACTCTCGTAACAGCGGATCGCCTCCATCTTCGCGTCGATGGCGTCGCTGATGTCGAACACAAACGCCGGCTGAGGATGAATCCGCAGGTGGATGCTGAAGAAGTAGAGGACGCGCGGCGGCAGGTACGGTTCGCCGGGCATGTCGGTGCGGGACAACTTCGACCAGAAGCGGGCCGCATCGACGAGACTTGACGCCGCGATGTGGTCCGGGTGGCTGTCCTCCCAGTACGGGGCGAGGATCAACTTCGGCCGCGTCAGCCGGAAGACCGAGGCCAAATTGCGACGGGCCTCCAGCGTCGGTTCGAGCGATCGGTTCGGCAGTCCGAGATTGTGTCGCCAGTCGAGATTGAGGGCCTTCGTCGCCGCAGCCGTCTCACGGGCGCGAATGTCGAGCGAACCGTGCGGCGTCGGCTCACCGGTCGTCAGATCGACGACGCCGATCCTCAACCCCTGCTGTTGGCAGCAGACGAGCGTGCCACCCACACCGATCTCGGCATCATCGGGATGTGGAGCAACGACCAGAATGTCGAGTGGGGCGGTGGGTGGCGTCATCGAAGGAGACTCGTCGGGGACCGTCGCACGGAAAACATCTCGACACGTTTGGAAGATTCTGAGATAAGCCCCGCCCGGTCCGGCGGTCTCATTCGTCAAGATCACTTGCGGAGATCGACCACCCCATCGTTCGCGGGAGTTTTCTGATGTCGCTCCGCCCCATTTTCACCTTTGGACTGCTGGTTGCCTTTTCGGCAGCGACATCGGGATGTTCGTCTGGCTTCGGTTTTGGAAAGTCGAGACCGTTCGCCAAAAGCGAGCAATGGGAACCCGATGTCGACCAACCCAAGAGCGACTGGCGTTCTGACGCGGGCAAGCTCGGACGCGGAAACCGCCGGTCCGAGAAGCAAGATCCGCTCGACAAGATCCTCTGGTCGGAACAGGCTCGCGACATCGAACGCAACATGGGCTTCAACTGAGCCGCCTGTGACCACTGTGCCGCTCCGGCAACTCCGTCACTCGTCGTCCTCCTCGGGCTTTGTCGTCCGTTTGCGAACCGCCTTCTTGAGGGGAGCGGCCGTCTCGACCGAACCGTCTTTCGTCGCGAAGATGCGCCGCACCGATTCGAGCAGTACTTCCATTGGAAACGGCTTTCGAAGGTAGTCGGCCACGCCCAGCATCTCGGCATACGCCTTGTGTCGGCCCCCTTCGTTGGCGGTGATCATGATGACGGCGGGCGGAGTCTCCAGCGTTTTCAGGAACTCCAGCACCGGGAAGCCGCCCATCCGCGGCATCATCATGTCGGTGATGACGAGATCCGGCTTGAGCGTCTCGATCTGCCGCTGACCTTCGACGCCGTTCTGGGCCAGGAAGACGCGATAGCCGTTGTTCTGAAGGACACCGTTGAGCATCGCGGCGATTTCGCGGTCGTCGTCGATGATCAGGATCGTTTTGTCGGTCGGTTCGATGGGCATCGGTCTCTCCGCAGTTTTCCGTTTCGTGGGATGCAGCGTCGCCATCGTAGGCCGCAGCCGCGCGACGTTCAAGGAGTTGGATGAGGTCTCGATTCGACCCGCGTCATGATGCAACGATCCGCACTGCGCGAGGCCGTGCGGATCGCGAACCGGATCTGCGCGAGATCCGGCTTCGTCTTCGCCAGCGTCGCTGCCGGTCGACCTCCGAATCGGACTCAGCGGAACCCTTCCATCGAGCAGCCTGACGAACCCTATTTCAGCACGATCGTTTGCTTCTCTTTCGCTGCGGAGGCCTCAGTCGTCAGAACAAGCACGCCATCTCGCTCCGTAATCACCATGTTCTTCTCCGGTCTGACAGGGTCGGCGTACTTGTGAAGGATGGTGAGCAGCACATCTCTCGCAGGCTTGTCGACGGCGGAGTGATCCTGAGTCATGTTCTTCGTGTAGCCGCCGAACTTCAGGGCGTCTCCGTTGATTTCAAACGTGATGCCGGCTTGCTGGCCCACATTCGTGATGGCATCCTGCAACGGAGTCCTGCGGAAATCGACGCTGATCTTGCGACCGAGCTTCTCACCGACGGGCGCGACCGCCGCCTTCACGGGAACCGTCGCCTTTTTGAGCGTCACCAGGTATTCGACGATGTCGGCCATTTCCTCCTGCGACAGGAGCTTCGCCAGGTCGGCGGGCATCAGCGAGATCGAGTTCTTCTGGCGTTCGTCGATGTCCTTGATCGCGATCGTGCGAAGGAGGGCGTCGTTCCCCTTGAGGCTCAGTTTCTCACCGTCTTCGCTGACGATCAGCCCGGTTTGAGTCGTCCCGTTATTCAGCACGATCGTCCACGCTTCGTAGTTGTGGCTGATCCCCGCGCTGGGGAAGACGATCGATTCAAACAGCGCCTGCCGGCTGAGCTTGGCTCCGATTTCCGACAGGTTCGGGCCGACTTCCTTGCCCTCGCCGTTGACGACGTGACAGGTGTTGCACTTGCCGGTCGTGGCGTAAAGCTTCTGGCCGTTGCCGACGTTCCCCTTCAGCTTGGCGAGTTCGCCCAGCGGCGGAAGCGGCTTCGAGTCTTTGCCGGCCGGAGCCGGGAACAGCTTGGCGACGAGCGTCTTCTGTGCGTTGTCGAGCGGTGCGGCTTGCAGCGCGGCCGACAGCGCGGGAGCAAACGTGTCGTCGAACGCTTTCGATTCGGCGAGCTTCAGGACTTCGGTCGCTCCGGCCTTGCTTCGCGCGGCTCCCTTGATGGCCTGACGGCGCAGATCGGCCGGGGCTTTTTCATCTTTCACGACGGGCAGGAGCAACGGCGAGGCGTTGGCATCGCCCGAGTTCGACAGCGCAGTGGCGGTGGCCAGCGCGAGGCGGCCCTTGTCCTGGTCCGAAGCCAGCGCCGCCGAAAGGAGATCGCGGGCCTGCTTGTCGAGCAGCACCTTCACGGCGTCGATGCTGATCTGGTCATCGGGCCTCGCCTGCGCGAGCGCCAGTAGTTCTGGGAACCGATCCGTCACGTTGAACTTCTCGACGAGCGAAATGAACTGCGGTTCGCCCTTCAGTCCGTCGAGGATTCGATTCAACGCCGCCTTCTGTCCGGCGTTCTTCGAAACATCAAACCCCTTCTGCCGCGCAATCGCTTCCTTGTTGATGAACTTCGTCTTCGCCTCGTCTCCAAAACTGCCGAACGCGAGCAGGACGAGGGTGTCGTCTTTCTCTTGTCCGGTGAGGAAGTCGAATGCGCGCAGGTATCGCGGACAGTCTTCGGCCGTGACGTGACTCGAATGGAGCAGCGAACCCAACAGGGCCGGCGTCTCCCTGGATCGAGATCGCCAGACGATGTCTCGTTTCTCCGCGTGTTGCCACGGCTCATCGCTGCTGCTGTGGCTCGGCTTCAATTCCTGCCACGCCCGGATGCACGCATCCCAATCGTCACCCGCGCCAATCCCGAGTGCTTCGAGATACCAACGGTCCTTGCCGTCGTGACGAGATGCGAGCTGAGCCCAGTACTGCGCCTTCAAGGGCGTCTTCGCATGTCGCAACGCGATCGCTGTTTCGCGGAGTAGTTCGGGAGCGATCGGCGTCGCCGTCATGATCTCCTTGGTTTGCGATCGAATGAGGGACTCCTCAAACGTAATCGTTTTCCGCTGCTCACCCTCAAACGACTCGATCGTCAGATTGCCCTTGCCCGCGTTGATCAATTCACGACCAGCGCGGATCGCAGCGATTCGAACGTCGTTGTTGCGGTCGAGCAGGGCGGTCGAAACATGCAAAGTGCCTTTCTTCTCGATCTTGCTCAACAGCCACATCGCTCGTGCGCGAAGTCGCGGATTCGGGTCATCTCTTGCTGGAACCCACGGCTTTCCGACGGGATGCTTCGGCAGATTGGCAACCTCGACCAGTGCAGCCTCTGCCTTCTCGCCCATCGCGTGCAGCGCCGTCCAAGCCAGATACCGCGTCGCTTCGTTCGGACTCTTCAGGGCAGCGATGGCTCCTTCGACGGTGCTGACATCGACCTTGGGAATCTTGTACGGCGTCTTCGGCGGAGCGAGTCGGAACAGGCGGCCCCGGTCGGCGTCGCCCATGCGGTGGCCTCCCACGCCGGGGTCGTACCAGTCGGCCACGATCAGCGAACCGTCGGGAGCCACGCACACGTCCGACGGGCGGAACCAGTTGTCGCGCGCTCCCGTCAGGATGTTGACCGTTTCGGCGGTGTAGCCCGCACCCGACTTCTTCACCGGGTAGGCCCGCACGACGTTCGGACCGGCGTCGCAGTGAATCACCTGGTTATGAAAGACTTTTGGCAGGAGATCGCCCTCGTAGACGATGATCCCTGTTGGCGAACCGGCTCCCGTTTGCAGCAGGTTCGGCACGGTCCCCGGGTCGTTGAGATGCCAGTGACGCAGCGGGATTTCGGTTTCCATGTTCGTGCGCGGCGACTGCCAGCCCGCGCCGGTGATCTGATCCTTGTAGCCGTAGTCGCCGAACTCCATCACGAAGTTGATGCGCACACCCTTGTTGCCGTCGTCGTCGTTGTCCGACTGCCACAGCGTCCCGAAGCTGTCGACCGCGATCTCCCAGTTGTTGCGGAAGTTCCAGCCGAGCGTCTCGAACTCGCTGCCGTCCATGTTGCAGCGGAAGACCATCCCTTCCTGATACGGCTTGCGGCTGGCGGTCACTTCGTTGCCGGCCAGATCGACGATCTGTTTGCCGTTCTTGTCCTTGATCTGGTTCCCGGAGTTGCCGAAGTTGAAATAGAGCTTCCCGTCCGGGCCGAAGTGGAAGGCGTGGATGCCGTGGTCGTGCTGAGTCCCGGCGATGCCCGTGAAGAGAAGTTCCTTTCGGTCGGACTTGAGGTCCCCGTCTTCGTCGTGCAGGAAAAAGACGTCGGAGCCGCACGAGACGATGATCTTCGTTCCCTTGCCCGATGGTGTCGGGAGGACGCAGATGCCGTGAGCCGTATCCACGTCGCGTCCCTGATAAAACACGGATTGCTTGTCGGCGACGCCATCGCCGTCCGTGTCTTCGAGAATCAGGATGCGGTCGCCTTCCTTTCGCTCGCCGTTGCGATGACGGTAGTTGACGACTTCGCAGACCCAGATCCGGCCGAGATGATCGATGTCGATGCTGGTCGGATTGAGCATCGGCGGGTTCGACGCTTCGGACGCGAACAGCGTGGCCTCCAACCCCTCGGCCACGTCCAGTCCCGAAACCGCGTCCTTCGGCTCGCGACTGCCAGTCGCCACCGGTCCGCCAGCGGAAGCCACTTGAATCGTAGGCTTCTGCGTGTAGACGAAGAACTGCACCGAGCTGCTCTTCCCCTGGTCCGAGCCCCCGTTGTCGATGCCGCCGCGCGCCTTGAAGCGGGTCGTCCCGTCCGGCAGATCGAACGCGATGACCGAGTTGGCGTGAGTACCGATCCCGTACTCCACCGCCTTCCCGGCAATCCTGAGTCCGTTCCCTTCGGCGTTCTTGTTGAGGCCGACGTTGCCCCACGCCGCCGACGCCGACTTCCACTTCAATTCGGTGAGCTTCTTCTCACCCGCAGCCGTGACGAGACGCGGCTCGGCCCAGTCGGCCCAGTCGGCGGTGAAGCCATTCCCCCCGTCCGTCACGACGAGATACAGCTCCTTCGCCCCGGTCAGATCCACGTCGATCTCGATCGCATGACCGGGCGTCTGCGTGTCGATGACCTTGGATTGAAACTTCGGTTCTTGAGCGAAAGCCGTCGCACCGAGAACAAGCAACGCTGTGAATGACATGAGAGAACGGCGAATCATCGGGGGAAGGCTCCCAGTGGAGAAGAAGGTGGAGACTTGGTCCACAGAGAACGTGAGACCGAGTTGAAAGAATGTAGGATGGGCACTCCTGCCCGTCCGAGTTTCGTCGTCACAGGCCACTCGTCAAGCAATCAATCAAACAAGAGGACGGGCAGGAGTGCCCATCCTACGTGTCGTCAATTCTGAATCGTTACTTCGCGTCGTCGGCGGTTCGTTTGCCGATGGGGCGTTCCTTGTTCCATTCGTCGAGCAGCGCCTGGATGCGGGCCTTGTTGAAGTCGGGCGGGATCGGTTCGTCGTGGTTCTGGAGCAGATCGTCCACCGTCACCTTTCCGGGGTTGACTCCACCCGTGGGGACGTCCAGGCCCGAGGTCCAGACGATCGCGTTCATCATCAGTTTGCGGAACTGATCGTTGCCCCAGTTCCAATGCACGTGGCCGCCCGAGCAGCCGAAGCCGCGACCGCCATCGGGCCGCTGAGTCGCCCAGGCCATGTGCTGCGGCTCTTTGTTCTTGATTGCTTCGCGCACAGCCGGATTGCCGCTGTGAGGTCCGTCGGGACGCGACAGTGTGCTGTCGGGAGGCAGGTCGGTCAGGATCGGCGTCACGCCGTCCATCTTCTCACGGAAGCGCATGTGGTAGTACCACTCGTCGTTCGTCTTGAACGGCTTCACGCCGCGCGTTGTCGGATGGTCGGGGAACTTGGTGTAGTTCGCGTCCCAGTGCGGGTTGACCGAGTAGTTCGGTTCGAAGTAGCCGCCGGTCCAGTCGAGGAACGCCTGGCCCGGCTTGCCGATGGTCGTCTCGACACCGTAGTGGATGCAGACGATGCCGACTCCCTTTTTGGTCAGAGCCTGCAATTCGTCGAGATGCGAGTTGAAGGGGTGCCCGCCGCCACCGTCCGAGTAAATGACGATGGTGTTGGCCGAGGCGAGCTTTTCCGCAGCGGGCCAACCACTGTTCTTGAGCGAGTGAACTTCGGCCTCAATCGGCAGGCCACTCTCGTTCAGGAGTTTCGCCAGCAGCGAGCAGCCTGACAGATGATCGTGAGCCCCGAAACCGTGGCTCGGATTTCCGGCCAGCAGCAGGGCCTTCTTCTTGCCACTGCTGGAAGCGGGCGCGGCGGAGGTCTTCGCGTCCGACCTCGCCTGCTTGATCTTGATGTTCCGGAACTGAACCAGCATCGGATCGCCGGCGTGAAGCTGAAGGGCGAGGACGCCCTTCTCCCGACGGTCCTTCTTGTCCTCGTCCGTGACGATCGAGGTCACGACATCGTTGATGCGGTGCTCGAACCGAAAGCCCTTGGCGATGACGTGGTAGGTGTTCCAATCTTCCTTCTTGATCTTGGCCTGAATCTCTTTGGTGTCGCCAAGTTGTTTGACGACCTGCGGCTTGTGATCGTCGCCAATCACCGTCTCTTGTCCGCGCTGAGCGAGGATGCCGCGGAACCGTTCGCCGTAGTTGATGCCGCTGTAGGTATCGCCCGCCTCGAAGTCGGCCTGATAGCCGCCGATGACCCACTTCTCGTTCGGGACTTCAAAGCTGCGGTACTGAATGCCCGAGTTGCCAAATCCCTTGTCTCCCTTCGGAACGATCTTGTATTCCAGCTTGAGTTCAAAGTCG
>JANODP010000436.1:0-15132 GCA_031412755.1 Schlesneria sp.
ATTCGACGAATTGAAGGAGACGACGAATGGGAATTTCCAAATCTGGAAACGGGTTAGCTCGGATGATTCTTGGGGCTGTAGCTGAGTTCGCAAGAACTCAGTTGGTGACCGTGTGTTGGGCTGAGTTCTTGCGAACTCAGCTACAGACCGTTTGCGACTGTTCCGCGAGGAACCGTGAATAATCCGGGTGAAGGCCTGATGGCGGTGATGGAGCAAACAACCTGGCCGCGTCGGAACCGAAGCGATCATCGGGATCAGCGCTGTCGAACAATTTCTGAGATGAGGCTGTCCGTGCGACTGAGCCGCCGGGAACTGATTGCTGTGATGCTCGGAACGCCGGCGATGCTCGCGGGATGCGGATCAGCTCCGCCCCTTCCGCCGCAGGGAGAATTGCTCGGCCAATCGTTCGAGATCGGGCACCGCATCCGAGATGGGTTTCGACCCGTACCGTCGGATGATGTCTGGGACGATGTGCGTGTCGTCATCGTCGGCGGCGGAGCGGCGGGCCTGTCGGCCGCCTGGAAACTGCGTCAGGCCGGCTGCGATGATTTCGTCGTGCTGGAATTGGAACCGGTCGCCGGAGGGACCTCCCGGTTCGGGCAATGCGAACTCACGCCCTATCCCTGGGGAGCGCATTACGTGCCGGTTCCGCTGGCAGAAAACCAGTCTCTGATCCGGTTGCTCGATGAGATGGGTGTCGTCGAATCGGTTGCGAACGATGGCTCGCCGGTGGTGGGAGAGCAGTACCTTTGCCGCGAACCCGATGAGCGGGTCTTCTTCCAGGGCGAATGGATTGAGGGGTTGTATCCCGAGACCGACGCTTCGGCGGACGATCTCGCCCAACTGGCGGCGTTTCGGCGGGAGATTGATCGCTGGGCCGCCTGGCGGGATGGCGTTGGTCGACGGGCGTTTATCATTCCCACGCGATTGTGCTCGGACGATCCCGCCGCCACCGAACTCGATCGGCTGTCGATGACCGATTGGCTGCGGCAACGGGGTTGGACGTCATCCCGATTGCACTGGCTCGTGGATTACAGTTGCCGCGACGACTATGGGATGTCGGCGGAACGGACGAGTGCCTGGGCGGGACTGCTCTACTTCGCCGCGCGGATGAAAGCCGCCGGGACCGAGCATCAGCCGCTCATGACATGGCCGGAGGGCAACGGCCGCATCATGGCTCATCTGTCCACCCGGGCCGGATTGCGGCTGAAGATCGGATGTGCCACCACGCAGATTCGCCCCACGGCGAATGCTGACCGCGGCCCGATGGAAATCATCGGAGTGAAGACAGACACGCAGCACGTGTTCGGATTCAGAGCAGAGCACGTGATCTTCGCCGCGCCGCAATTTCTCGCCCCCCGGCTGATCGATGGATTCTCCGAGCGCACCGGCCGCCAGGTGAACGAGTTTCAATACGGCTCGTGGTTTGTCGCCAATCTGCATCTGCGGGACCGTCCGCGCGAACGAGGCTTCCCGCTGAGCTGGGACAATGTGATCCACGACAGCCGCTCGCTGGGTTACGTCGTCGCGACTCACCAGTCCGGGCGAGACCACGGCCCCACCGTCCTGACCTGGTACTACCCCTTCTGCGATGCCGACGTGCGTGGCATCCGCGAACATCTGTTGCAGGCGACGTGGTCGGAACTCGCGGATGTCGTGCTCACCGACCTCGAACGCCCGCATCCCGACATTCGCAGCCTGACGACGCGGCTCGACATCTTTCGCTGGGGCCATGCCATGATCCAGCCGAAGCCCGGCTTCCTCACCAGCGGCCAGCGTCTCGCAGCCCGGCACCCCGATGGCCGCATTCATTTTGCCAACACCGACCTCAGCGGCATCGCGCTCTTCGAGGAGGCTTTCGACCACGGCTGCCGCGCGGCCGACGAGGTACTCGCAGAGCTTTCCGCCTCGTAAGATCACCGAGCCCGCGGCGTCAACGCTGGGTAGTGGGCCCGTTTGACGAAGGACCAAGTGTGGCACGCTCTGAGTCCTCGAAGGGCGTGGTGTTGGGGGGGCTTGGTTCCACGCCCTTCGAGGACTCAGGACGTGCCACTCAAACTGACCCACCAGCCAACGCCGGCCGAGCGGGCTTCTGAAATGCGCGGAACAGGTTCCAAAATGCCAGATCTGGTTCATGGGGAATGCAGCCTGAGCTCGCCGGTGGCGTCCCAGTCCCGCCGGCCTGCACTGCCGTGGTTGTTCTCCGCGAGCGTGGATCTGTGGACCTTCCTCGGCAGTGCGGCCCTGGCTCTGGGATTGTTGCTGCTCGGTGGCTGGCGTGGCTGGCTGAACAATGACTCCCCGGAGTGGTTGTGGATCACGTCGGTCGTGCTGATCGATGTCGCTCACGTGTACGCGACCGGCTTTCGAGTCTATTTTGATCGCGGGGAACTGCATCGACGCCCGTGGTTGTATCTGCTGGTGCCGCTGCTGGCCTTCGTGATTGGAGTGGCCGTCTACACCGAGGGCGCGCTGTTGTTCTGGCGGACACTGGCCTACCTCGCGGTGTTTCACTTCGTCCGACAGCAGTATGGCTGGGTCGCGCTGTATCGCGCGAAAGCGGGCGACTGCGGGCTCGCCGGCCGAATGATTGACTCGACGGCCATCTATCTCGCCACGATTTATCCGCTGGTCTACTGGCATTGTCATCCGCGACGGTTCGCGTGGTTCGTGGCCACCGATTTCGCGGAACTCCCGCTGCTGGTCGAAAGAATCCTGGCTCCCGTGTACTGGATCGCATTGGGCCTGTACGGCGCGCGAGCCATTCATCAGGCGGTCTGGCACAAACGGTTCAATCCCGGCAAGGACATCGTGGTCTTCACGACCGCCGTCTGCTGGTACGTCGGGATTGTGAGTTTCAATTCGGACTATGCGTTCACCGTCACGAACGTGATCACGCACGGCGTGCCGTACATGGTGCTGGTGTTTTGGTATCGCGACCACCGCCAATCGGCAACGTCCAAAGAGGGTGCGGCCCCCACGCCACGCTGGTCACGCCTGGTCTCTTTTATCGGCGTGTTATGGCTGCTCGCCTACATCGAGGAACTCTTCTGGGACTGCGGGGTCTGGCACGAGCGGCCCTGGCTGTTTGGACCTGCATGGAACATCGGCGATTTCGACCAGGTGCTCGTCCCCCTGCTGGCAGTCCCGCAGGTCACGCATTACATCCTGGACGGTTTCATCTGGAAGAGACGCTCGAACCCCGACGTCGCCGAGAACTGCCGTTCAGCGGTCCAGACAGGTTGATTGAGAATTCACGGGAGAGATCATGGCCAAGCGAAAACGGAACACCACCAAGGCGGGCCAAAACAAAACCGAGAACCTTCCCCCCGGCGTCCGGCTGGCCAACACGCTCACCGGGCACACTAACTGGGTCACGAGCGTGGTGTTTGATCCGCAGGGTCACACGCTGGCCAGCGGGAGTGTGGATGGCACGGTTAAGCTGTGGGAGGCGGCTAGCGGCCAACTGCTCCGCTCGCTCGACGGACACACGAGGGTGGTCCGCAGCGTGGCGTTTGATCGGCGGGGCCGCACGCTGGCGAGTGGGAATACCGACGACACGGTCCAGCTGTGGGACGTGGCCAGCGGTCAAATGCTCCACTCGCTCGACGGGCACATCGATGGGGTCAACTGCGTGGCATTTGATCGGCTGGGCCGCACGCTGGCCAGCGGGAGTCGCGACCGCACTGTCAAACTTTGGGAGGTGACCAGCGGCAAGCAACTCCACTCACTCGACGGGCACGAGGACACGGTCTTGAGTGTGACGTTCGATGCGCAGGGCCACTCGCTGGCCAGTGCGAGTTGGGACAATACGGTCAAGCTATGGGAGGTGGCTAGCGGCGAACTGCTCTACTCGCTTGACGGACACACCAACACGGTCTGCGGCGTGGCGTTTGATCCGCAGGGCCGCATGCTGGCCAGCGGGAGTTACGACAACACGATCAAGCTGTGGGAGGCAGCCAGCGGCCGGCTGTTGCGCACACTCGAAGGGCACACCGGGTCGGTCGAGGCGGTCGCCTTCTCCGCAGACGGGAAGCTATTGGCGTCGAAGAGTAACGATCACACGATCCGCGTCTGGAACTGTGCGACGTGGGAGACGGTTGCGGTCATCCCGGAGCCAACGCTCGTAGAATGGTGGATTCCCGCTCTCGCCTTTCACCCCACTCAGCCGCTTCTGGCCACCGCCGGTTCGGAGTTGAACACGTCGGACGACAAGCGATACCGATTGATCCACCTCTGGGAACTGGATCTCGATGTGCTGCTCGGCCGTGGCGCGGTTGGCTCGCCTGCCGCTCCCTCGGTCAGCTACACCAGCGCCCGCATCGTGCTAGTCGGTGATTCTGGCGTCGGCAAGACGGGGCTGGGTTGGCGGCTGGCGCACGGCGAGTTCAAAGAGCACCCCTCCACTCACGGTCAGCAGTTCTGGCTGCTCAACGAACTCTGCCAGACTCGCGGCGACGGCACGCAGTGCGAAGCGGTCTTGTGGGATCTCGCCGGGCAGCCGGACTATCGCTTGATCCATGCCCTGTTCCTGGACGACGCCGACCTCGCCCTGCTCCTGTTCGATCCCACCGTCCACGGCGATCCCCTGCAGGGGGTGGAGTTTTGGCTCAAGCAATTGAACGTCGCCCGCCGTAGCCCGAACACAACTCCGGAGAGCCCAGCGTCGTGTCCCGCCGTACTGGTCGGCGCACGTAGTGACCGAGGGACCGGAACGTTGACCGCACCAGAACTGGAGGCTTTCTGCCGACAGCGCGGGGTCAGTGGTTATCTCAGGACCAGTGCCCAATCGGGCGAGGGACTGGCCGAACTGATCGGACGACTGAAGGGGTTGATCGACTGGGACGCCATGCCCGCCACTGTGACGACCGACACCTTCAAACGGATCAAGGACTATGCCCTGACGCTGAAGGAGGAGACGGGACGCGACGGCGTGATCGTCACTCCGGACGAACTGCGGCAGCGATTGCAGGCGACCGACTCGGCCTGGACCTTTACCGACGCCGAGATGCTGACCGCCGTCGGGCATCTGGAGAATCACGGTTACATCAAGCGGCTGCGAACATCGGCGGGCCAGATGCGAATCCTGCTGCAACCAGAACTGCTCAACAACCTGGCGGCGTCGTTCGTGCTGGAATCGCGGCGAAACGATCGCGGACTGGGGGCGCTGGAAGAACAACGGTTGCTCGCGGATCGCTACGTGTTCCCGGAACTCGACGGTCTGCCGACGAACGAGCGGGCGATCCTGCTCGATTCGGCGACGCTGTTGTTTCTGGAACACAACGTCTGCTTCCGCGAAACCAGTCCGCTGACCAACGAGTCGTATCTGGTCTTTCCGGAACTGATCAACCAGAAGAAACCACCGCTGGACGACGAACGGCCGATCCAGGACGGTGTGGCCTACACGCTCAGCGGCGCGGTGGAAAACGTGTACGCCTCGCTGGCGGTGCTGCTCGGCTACACGCAGACGTTCACGCGCACCAACCAGTGGCGTCACGAGGCTCGGTACGAGATCGGAGACGGCCTGGTCTGCGGCTTGCGCCGGGAAGGGGACCGCGACGGGGAACTCGATTTCGTCCTGTACTTCGGCAGCGACGTCAATTCGATTTTCCGGACTCTGTTCCAAAGTCTGTTTGAAAGTTTTCTGGCTCGACGGAATCTGAACGTTTATCGGTACGAACCCGTGGTGTGTTCGAAAGGCCACGTGCTGAACCGCGCGGTGGTGCGCGAGGAGTCCCGCGCCGGGCACGAATCAGCCTTCTGCCCGCGCTGCGGCGAACAACTCCGCTTCGCGAAGTCGGACGAGCCCATTCAGACGACTCGCCAGGAACCGGCCGACGTGCAGATTCAGCGGCGGATTGCGAATCAGCGCACGCAATTCGAACAGGCAATCTTCCGGGTGCAGTCCTATGTGGAGGAGCAGAAAAAGCCCCGGCCAACATGCTTCATCAGTTACGCCTGGGGCAACCGGCCGCACGAACGCTGGGTGGAGAAAAACCTGGCAACGGATCTCAAAAAAGCCGGGATCGACGTGATGCTCGACCGCTGGGAGAACGCGCGGATCGGGGCGAGTATCGCGCGATATGTGGATCGAATTGAGAAGTGCGACCGCGTGATCGTGGTCGGCACGCCCGAGTATCGGGACAAGTACGAGAACAAAAACCCGGATCGAGGCCACGTGGTGGCTGCCGAGGTCGAGTTAATATCGCACCGTCTACTCGGCACGGAAGCGGAGAAACTCACGGTGTTGCCAGTCCTCTGTTCCGGTGAGAAAAAGTCGTCATTCCCCCCGCAGCTCCACGGCCGGGTCTATGCCGACTTCAGCGATCCCGAGCGCTACTTCCTGGCCGCGTTCGACCTGGTGCTTAGCCTGTACGCGATTCAGCACCACGACCCGGCAGTCGCAGATTTGCGAGAGATGCTGGAAGGTGCCACGCGAATCGGCTGATGCGAAATCCTCCGCCAGAAACCAGACCCCGCATCGCGGAACTCATTCTGACCGGACTCTCGCGAGTTTGACGCGCGTTCCCAAACAGAGCACTATCCCAGTGCTCGCCGCGTTAATCACTCTCACGGAACCGATACTCATGCCAGCTTCTCTGACTCATATTGATGACCGCACGCCGATGGGCGCGAATTTAGTTGCCGGGGGCGCGACGTTTCGCGTTTGGGCTCCGAAGGCCCGTTCCGTGCATGTGATTGGTGAGTTCAATAATCGCGAGCGCAATGACGCCAGTCTGCTCACCCCCGATGGGCGTGGTGATTGGCGGGGGTTTATTCCCGGCGTCAAGGACCGGCAGCGGTACATGTTTTATGTGGTGGGCAAAGGGAGCGAAGGGCCGAAGCGCGATCCCCATGCGCGCGAGTTGGAGACCCCCTTTCCCGGCGACTGCATCATTCGGAAGACGGACTTTCCGTGGCATGAGACCGGCTATGTGACACCGCAGTTTCACAACTTCGTGATTTACCAGCTCCATGTCGGCACCTTTTTTGTGCCGCATTTGCCGAACAAGGGGGGCACTTTTCTGGATGTCGCCCGCAAGATTCCGCATCTGGCCGAGCTGGGTGTCACCGCCGTTCAACTCCTGCCGATTCAGGAGTTTCAAAGCGAATTCAGCCTCGGCTACAACGGCACCGACTACTTCTCACCGGAAATGGATTTTGCCGTCGCCGATGCCGACTTGACGACGTACGTGGCCGAAGTCAACAAGCTGCTGGATGCCAAAAGGCTCAAGCGCTATGACAGCGCCGATCTGCACGGCGAGATGAACCAGCTCAAGGCGTTGATCGACCTCTGCCACATCCACGGGCTCGCGGTCCTGTTGGACATGGTCTTCAATCACGCAGGCGGCGGTGACCTCGGCGATGAGAGTCTGTATTTCTTTGACCGGCAGTCTCCATCGGGCGGCCGCGCCAATTCGCAGTACTTCGGTGAAGGCAATCATGTGGGGCCGGTGTTTGACTACAGCAAGCCGGAGGTCCGCAAATTCTTGATCGACAACACGCGGTTCTTCCTCGACGAATACCGCGTCGATGGCTTCCGCTATGACCAGGTCAGCGTCATCGATCACGACGGCGCGCCGCACGGCTGGGGCTTCTGTCAGGATCTCACCTCGACGCTCAACTTTCATCGGCCGGGTGCACTGGATCTCGCCGAATACTGGAACGTGAACCCGTACGTCGTGAAGCCGCCGCGCGAAGGAGCGGGCTTCGATACGACGCTGACCGATGGCCTGCGGATCGCCCTGCGCGACGTTATCGGGAACGCCAGCCAACCCGATGAGCGTCCGCTGAACATGAATGGCCTGGCTCGCAGCTTGTGGCCGGACGGTTTCTCCGAGCCATGGCGGTTCGTCCAAGGCCCCGAGAACCACGACATCGTGTACCGCGGCCGCGAGCAGCGGATCGCGCGGCTGGGCGATCCGTCGAATCCCCGCTCGTGGTACGGCCGCAGCCGCGCCCGGGTGGCCACCGGTCTCTGCCTCACAGCCCCCGGCATCCCGATGCTGTTCATGGGCCAGGAGTTTCTGGAAGACAAACAGTGGGCTGATGACTTCAAGCACCACGCCGGACTGTTGCTGCACTGGGCCGGCCTGGATCGTGGAGACAAGCAGATGCTGGACCACGTCCGTTTCACGCGCGAATTGCTCGGCCTGCGCTGGCGCTATCCCGGTCTCCGCGGCCAGGGTTTCCGCGTGATCCACGCCCACGACCAGAACCGCGTCCTCGCGTTCCACCGTTGGGTCGAAGGGATCGGGCACGATGTGATCGTCGTTCTGCATCTCGCCCCGTATCACCGCTTTGACTATCGCCTCGGCTTCCCCGGCGGTGGCCGCTGGAGCGAAGTCTTCAACAGCGACGTCTATGAGAACTGGGTGAATCCCAACACCACCGGCAACGGCGGCGAAGTGTTTGCCGGATCACAGCCTCTGCACGGCTTCGGTACCTCGGCCAGCCTGGTCCTGCCCGCGAATAGTTTGCTGGTGTTTGCCCGTTGAAAGGTGTCGCAGGAATCGTCCTCCAGCACACACATCGGGATGACGAATCCGCCGCCGATGAAGGTGAGACCGAAACCATGTTGCGTTTGGTGTTGCAGCTCTTGAGACCGCAGGTCAGCCGGGTTCGCTGGTGGATTTGGTTCGCGGCGACCTGCGTTCTGGTGGCCTGGATCGTCGAATGGTTGTGGCTCCGACATTCAGGAGTCGTCGCTCAACGTCTGGTCCCGATCGCATTCGTGGTGCTGGTGCTGTCCTACTTTTTGCAGCGACGATTTTGGCACCCTCCCGTTCCGCCGCGAGACAACAAGACCAGGATCGTGATCATTGGAGCCGGCCCCGCCGGTTTATCGGCGGCTTACTTCCTGCGGCAGCAGGGCTATCGAGAAGTGCTCGTGCTGGAAAAGCAGGGCCATCCCGGCGGCTTGTGTCGCACGTTCACCGAGGACTACCTCTGCTTCGACCTCGGTGCCAACTATGTCACGCCCGCTTACCGTGAGACGCAGAACCTGGCCGACGACGTGGGAGCCGACCTGTACGTCGAGCGCCCGATCACAACCATCGACTTTACCGATGAGCAATCGTCCCCGCGTTTTTCCGATCCCTGGACAGCGGCCCGACAGGGAATCCCGCCGCTGCGGTTTATCGGATTGTGTCTCAAATATCTCTGGCTTCGCTTTCGCGTGGGTCACATTGTCAATCCCGCAGGGCACGCCAGGATTCATGAGCATCCCGAGTTGTGCATCCCCTTTTCCGAATGGTTGGCCCGACACAATCTGCAGCCGCTGCAACTGCTCTTCGAGGCCCCGATCACCGTGATGGGTTATGGCTACCTGCATGAGATCGCTGCACCGTATGCGCTGAAGTACATGAACATGGCAACGTTTGCCGCCCTGGTCCTGAAAGCGTTTCCCCTGACGCAGTGGTCGCCGTGGCCGAAGCGATTCGTGCTCGGCTTTCAGCGGCTGTGGGAGGCGGTCGCCTGGAATCTGAACGTGCGCTACAACGTCGACATTCATTCGATCGAGCGAACAGAGGCGGGAGTGTTCATCGACTTCAGCCACGTGGAGCAGGTTCTCCACGACACCGAGCCTCATCGGGACAGGTTGGAATTCGACCATTTGATTGTCGCCTGTCCGCTCAGCCCCGAGGTCTTGCAGCGATTCGGGTTTTCGGATGAGGAACGCCAATTGTTTTCCAAGGTCAAAAGCCACCCCTACTGCCTGACCTCGTTCACGACCAAAGGCGTGACGATGCCTCAACCGATCGCGGCCGCACTCCCGTTGCCCGGCATCGGCAAACCCTGGGCCATCACCAAGCAGTTCCCCGACAGCAACCTGTTTCAGTTCTATTCCCGCGTCCCTCCCGAACTGATCGAGGGGGCTGACTCGCCGAGCAAGAAAGCGATCCACAAGCGAGCGGGAACTCCCGAGGAGTTAACGCCGGCCGCCAAGGAAAGCGATGACCCGGTTCGCGAACGGATCGTGTCCGAAGTCCGAAACACCATCCGACTCCTCAAGGGGGAGGTCGATGAAGATCAATGGCATACCTACGACCAATGGAACTATTTTCAGCATGTGCAGCCGGAAGACATGCGCGACGGTTTCTATCAGCAACTGGAACAACTGCAGGGCAAACAGCGAACGTACTTTACGGGCGCGCTCCTGAACTTTGAATTGGTGGAGTGCAGCATCGCCTACTCAAAACATCTGATCCAACAGCACTTTGCTTCCCCAAAACGTGATCGCCACTAATAGTCTTTGAGAAGCTTGTCGCTCGCTTTCGCGAAGCTTCCGAAGGGCTTACGCTCGTTTTGAAAACCGCTGACCGAACGCTTCCGATTGCATTCGTGAGGGCCAGAGCCAATGTCGTCCGCCAAGGGTTATGAACACGACGTCTTCATCAGCTATGCGACGGTGGACGACCGGCCGGCCAAGTGCGGCTGGGTGTCGGCATTCGTGGGCAGCTTGAGCGAAAGCCTGGCCGCCGCGTTTGGTCTGCGAGATTCCGATCGCATTTGGTGGGATCGGTCGAACATCGACGAAGAAGCCTCGTTGACGGAGCAGATTCGGACCAAGGTTCAGAAGTCGGCCTGCATGGTCGTCATTCTTTCGCAGGGTTACTCGAAGTCGAAGTGGTGCCGTCAGGAGCGAAATGCCTTCCTTGAGGCCGTGGCCGGTCAGCCCGAGGCCGACCGACGACTGTTTCTGATCGACATTGGCAACCTGGATCAGAAGGACCGACCGCAGGAATTCAGTGACAAACGGGGTCGCTACTTCTACGTCCAGCCTCCGAATACGACCGACATCGCGGATCGTGAGCCGCTTGGATTTCCAACCCCTGACCCTGACAACAAGGACCACAAGGCGTTCTTTTCTCAAGTCAACCAACTGGCGAACGATCTCTACAAGCGGGTGAGCAGGCTGCCCGGAGCCACGGCGGTTGCGCCGCCCAGCCAGCCAACGTCGGACGTGACTTTGTTCGTCGCGGAATCTGCGGACGACGTGGCAGACCAGCGCGAGGAAGTTGCTCGGTTCCTGTCCGATCATTTTCGAGTCTTGCCGGCAATCGACGATCCGTTGCCCGGTCGTTGGGATGCCTGGAAGCAGTCGGTTGAAGCCGGCCTCGCGGAATCGACCCTCTTTGTCCAAGTGGTGGGTCAGCTTCCCGGACGCAAGATTGCGGGCAGTGACCAAAAACTTGTGCTCGCCCAGTTTGATCTCGCCAAGGCTGCTGGCAAACGGGCGATCTTGTGGCGACCGGAGGCATTCAGCCCAGAGTCGGTCAGCGACGGTCGCATGCAGGAACTGCTGTCCGCGGCTGAGTACTGCGGGCCACTAGAAGAGTTCAAGTCCGAGGTCAAACGCCTCGCAACTCCCCAAAAGCCGAAGCCGGTTGAGCCAGTTCCGTCGGAGAGCATGGCGAGCCAGCCCAGAGTCTTCATCAACACGGGCATTGAGGACCTCGACCAGGCCAAGTTGCTGTCGGAGCGACTGAAGGCACTGGGGTGCCGCTGCAATCGGCCGTTGCTGGAAGGGACACCCGAAGACCTGCGCGAGGATTTTGGGCGACAGGTGCAGAGTTGTGACGGGCTGATTGTCTTCTATGGACAGATCAAGCCAGTCTGGGTCCGTCGCCAGTTTGATTCGATGGAACGACATCTCACGCAGCGAACCCGGCACAAGCTAAGGGCGCTGGCCGTCTGCTTGGGTTCACCCCCCAAGAGCACGGATCTGGGAATCGACTGGCCGGGCCTCGAAGTCATTGATGGCACGAGCGGTTTTGTGGAAGAGCAGCTCAACCAATGGGTCGCGACACTACGGAACGGGGGTGGCGCATGAGCCAGACGCTTCCCAACAAACCGCCAAAGCCAACCGCGCCTTACCCCGGCTTGAGACCGTTTCGACAGGACGAAGCCAAGCTGTTCTTCGGCCGAGATGCCCAGATCGACGACGTGCTCGCGCGGCTCAAGCAGCATCAGTTTCTCGGCGTGGTGGGAACGTCGGGCTGCGGCAAGTCGTCGCTGATCCGCGCGGGGATGTTGCCGGCGTTGGAGAGCGGGTTGATGGGCGAACTCGGCTCATCGTGGTTCATCGCCGACATGAAGCCGGGGGATGCACCGCTCACCAATCTGGCGAAGGCGCTGATGCAGTCGGGCGTGTTGGGAGACCGCTGGTCGAACACGCCGGAAGGGATCGCGTTACTCACGGCGGCGCTGCGGCGGAGTGACGTGTCGCTCGTGAATCTGATCCAACAGGTCGGGCTGCCGAAGTACACGAACCTGCTGGTGCTGGCCGATCAGTTTGAGGAGATCTTTCGCTTCCAGCAGTCGGACCCCAATGAGGCCCTGGCCTTCGTGAATCTTTTGTTGGCGACCGGCCACGACCGCTCGACACCGATCTACGTCGTGCTGACCATGCGCTCGGACTTCCTGGGTCCGTGTGCCTTGTTTCCCGGCCTGCCCGAGGCACTCAACGACGCACAGTACCTCTGCCCGCGCCTGACGCGCGACCAGCTTGCCGAGGCGATTGAAGGTCCGGCCTCGGTGTTTGGCGGTGAAGTCGAACGGGCCCTGGTCACGCAGATCGTGAATGACGCCGGAGCCAACTCCGACCAGTTGCCCCTGGTGCAACACGTGCTGGCTCGGATGTGGCATCGAATTTCTGGTGAACAGCACCAGCATATTAAGCGCGCCATGCGATTGGATGACTACCGCAAAGTCGGAGGCCTCAAGGGAGTCGCGGCGCAGCGCGAGACATCCTCAGGCACCCTATCGCTCACGGGTCGTGGAGTAATTGAATTTCCGATCTTTCAACAGCTACGCGAGCTTAGTGCAAGTCGTGGTTTCACGCCGAATGCGCTTTCGCAGCATGCCGACGAAGCCTACTTCGATCTCCAAGATGACTCCTCCGCCAGCGCTGATCACGGTCCCGATCACAAACCCTCACGCAAGCAATGGACCGCCCAGATGCTGTTCCGTTCCTTGGCCGAGCGTGGACCGAGCGGACAGTACGTGCGGCGACCGGTGAAGGTGCAGGACGTGGCTGCCGTTGTAGGCTGCTCGATCCCCGAGGTGATCGCAGTCGTGGAAGTCTTCCGTCGCGAAGACCGCAGCTTCCTTGTTCCGCCGGTCGGTGTCGCGCTGGATGCACAATCCATGCTCGACATCAGTCACGAAGCCTTGATCCGGCAGTGGCAGCGCTTCGGCGGGCAGAGCGAACAATCCGATGGAGCGGACTCATCACAGCCCTGGCTGGCCATCGAAGACCAATCCCGCCGCCGCTACAGCCGCCTCGTCGAGGCGGCTGAATGTGAGTCCAAATTCGGCCTGTTGAAGAATCCTGAACTCGACTTCCTCAACCAATGGTGGCAAAAGTTCCAACCCGGCCGATTCTGGGGCAACGCGCGCGTTTCCAATTCTTTCGACCGTACGCAGACCTTTCTCCAGAAGAGCATGGCTCAAGCGGAGGAAGAATCGCATCAACGGGACGCCGACCGGCGGGAACGAGTCCGCCAAGCCGAAGCCACGGCGACCCGCATGCGGCGTTTCGCGCTTGCAATTGGCATGGTCGCCATCGTGGCGCTGATCCTTCTCGTGAAAGCCGTCTCCGCCACCCGCGAAGCCGCTCGCCAAGAAACAGCAGCCCTCAAGGCCCGCGATGAGGCAAAGAAAAGTGCGATCAAAGCCGACCAGCAGACAAAGTTTGCTGAAAGGGCAACCCAAGACGTGCTTGTCGAATCGCAAAAAAACGAAGCGACGCTCGCCCGCTCAAACTACTTACTCGCCCGTGCCCGCTGGAATGAAGATCGGAGCGGCGAGGCCCAAGGACTACTGCGATCGGTGCCGGTCGCTTATCGTCACTTCGAATGGCACTACTCCCGTCGCCAGTTTGACACCAGCGACACGACGCTCCGGGGACACACAGGCGCTGTGTCGAGCGTGAGTGTCAGCCGGGACGGGAGTCGGATCGTCAGTGGCAGTTGGGACAACACGCTCAAGATGTGGGATGCGGCAAGCGGTCGGGAGACGCGCACGCTAACGGGACATGCGGGCGAAGTGCGGACCGTGAGTTTCAGCCCGGACGGGCAGCGGATCGTCAGCGGCAGCGAGGATAAGACGTTGAAGGTGTGGGACGCGGCGGGCGGTCAGGAACTGCTCACGTTGAAGGGACACGCGGGCATTGTGACGAGCGTGAGTTTCAGCCGGGACGGGAACCGGATCGTCAGCGGCAGCGTGGACAGCACGCTGAAAGTGTGGGATCCAGCGAACGGCCAGGAGATGCTCACGCTGAAGGGACACGCGAGCGATGTGACGACCGTGAGTTTCAGCCCGGACGGGCAGCGGATCGTCAGCGGCAGCGTGGACAACACGCTGAAGGTGTGGGACGCGGCGAGTGGTCAGGAACTGCTCACGCTCAAGGGACACGCGCACCGTGTGACGAGCGTGAGTTTCAGCCCGGACGGGAAGTGGATCGTCAGTGGCAGTTGGGACAAGACGCTCAAGGTGTGGGACGCGGCGGGCGATCAGGAGCCGCTCACGCTGACGGGACACACCAACGGTGTGACGAGCGTGAGTTTCAACGCGGATGGGAAGCGGGTCGTCAGCGGCAGCTTTGACGAGACGCTGAAGGTGTGGGACGCGGCGGGAGGTCAGGGGCTGCTCACGCTGACGGGACACGCCGGCGCTGTGACGAGCGTGAGTTTCAACCCGGACGGAAAGCGGATCGTCAGCGGCAGCGAGGACAAGACGCTGAAGGTGTGGGACGCGGCGGGCGATCAGGAGCCGCTCACGCTGAACGGACTCGCGGACGGGGTGGCGAGTGTGAGTTTCAGCCCGGACCGGAAGCGGATCGTCAGCGGCAGCGAGGACAAGACGCTGAAGGTGCGGGACACGGCGGGCGATCAGGAGCCGCTCACGCTGACGGGACACACTGACCGTGTGGCGAGCGTGAGTTTCAGCCTGGATGGGAAGCGAATCGTCAGCGGCAGCGATGACAACACGCTCAAGGTTTGGGACGTGGAGAACGGTCAGGAGTTGCTCACGCTGACAGGACACACCAACGGAGTGACGAGCGTGTGTTTCAGCCCGGACGGCCGGCGGATTGTCAGCGGCAGATGGGACAACACGCTGAAGGTG
>JANODP010000437.1:0-13758 GCA_031412755.1 Schlesneria sp.
CCGCTCGCCCCTCTGGGGTCAGTACATTGCGGGGGCCTGGCACTGCGTAATTTGGGATTGGGCCTATTTTTGTTTTGACCCCAGACACCGCTAGCTTTTGCCAATTTCCTATTTACCTAAGGCCCCGACCCCTGAGCGCAACGACGATGGCTCCCGTCCCTGACCACGATCACAACAATAACGATCACAACAGTTCTGAGGGGGCGATTCCCACATTACGGACCCCAACCGGAGTTTCAAATGGCGTCCGCCGCAGCGGGGGACGAAGATGAAACACCATGCGAGCCAACGTCCATATTCCCGGGGTCGGTGCGGTGAGTCGAGAGTTGCCACGGCGTCAGATCCGAGTGAACGGGCTGGCCCGGTGGCTCGTCGGTTGCGGCCTGATCGTCGCCGTCTGGATTGCCACAGCCGCGAGTGCCCGTGCTGCGACCTTCACGCCCGAGATGTACGGCGCGGTGGGCGATGGCGTGACCAACGATCGCGTGGCGGTCGCCGCGGCGTTTGAGGCCGTGCGGGCGGCGGGCGGCGGGCGGATCGAATTCAACGCGGGCCGAACCTACTACCTCGGCGAACTGGCCACGGTGCAGGCGGCGGCGATTGAAGTGCTGAAGCTGAAAGACGCCACGGTCGAGGGCAACGGCGCCGAGCTGGTGGTCAAGACGACCGCCAATGTCATCACGGCGGTCCTGCAATTGACCGGTCCGCAAAATGTGCGGCTCAACGATCTGCGGTTTCGCGATATCGGTTCCGACTGGTCGGTCAACTGGCGCGGCGCGGCCGCCGTCGATCTGGTCGGGTCGGATGTCGAGTCGGGCAAAGTGATGTTCGACCGCTGTTCCGGCGAGAAGGTGCTCTATCTGATGGCGTGCCGCTCCGAGAAGACCGCCCGCATCCGGGGGATCTCGCTGCGCGATTGCAGCGTGACGAACAGCTACTACGGCATCAACTGTCGCAACAACGGCTACGGTCTGCGGGTGACCGGCTTTCGGGCCGACAACGTCCGGCGTCCGTACTTCGTGTACGGTGTCGAGGATCACGATGTCGAGCTTTCGATTCAACACGACGGGGTCGCGCCCGGCTCCTCCGCTGCGTGCATCATCAGCCATCTGGGAGTGCGAGACACCCGCGCAATCCGGCTGAAGGCGAGATTCTTCGGCAACACCTCCAAGTACCTGTCGGGTCTCGATGTGGAGCATCAGAATCCGAATGCCGTGGGGGGCCTCATCAGCGGGATCGATGCGACGATCGACGTGTATGAACCGAGCGCGATGATTCCGGTCCGATTTCGTTCGTACCGAGTCACCGACGCGGGGACGTACGTGGAAGAGGCCAACACGGCCAATCGCATCACGGACATCCGGCTGTCCGGCAACCTCGCCACGACCGGGCCCGAGTCGATCGCGTTCGGACTGCTCGCCAGGCAGGGTGTCACCACCGTCACGCCGAACGGAGTGGATGGGCGGCTGTTCCTCGATGCGAGCCTGCTGCGTCCCCAGTCGCGCCACCCGCACTATCCGAGCTTCGCCGTCAGCACGGCGCCCGGCCGGGAAATGAGAACCCTCAAGGGCAATCTCTCGACGCAGTTCCTCGCGATCCCGCTGGTGGCCCTGGACAATCAGCCGATCGAGATCATGGTCACCGTTTGGGTCCAGGACGACACCACACAACCGGCGACCGCGAAACGGACCTACATTCAGGACCTGCTGTTCCTCCAGAATCCGGGCGACGGAAACGTCAGCCTGAAGTCGAAGACCTCTCTCGCGAGAACCTACACGAATGGATTCGTGACCGTGGTCTATACGCCCGTGGGCGAGGAGCTGCGCATCAGCCTCGCCGGCTATACGGGAGTGAACGGTCTCTGCCGCTGCGAAGTCGAATACCTCAGCCGAGGCCCCTGACCGTCCGTCGCGCCGACTGGAAAAACCAGCCCGACGCGCGAGCGAGGGGTGATCTGGAAAACCAGCCCGACGCGCGAGCGAGGGGTGATCGCGAACGACTGTCCACCCCGCGCTCGCGCGTCGGGCTGGTTTTGAGATGCGCTCGAGGGCAACGCCTTCGACCGACTTCATCTTCGATTCTTCCAGCGTCCCCACCAGAGGCTGAAGCGGTCGAGATAGATGTAGACGACCGGGGTGGTATAGAGCGTCAGCATCTGGCTGAAGATCAGGCCGCCGATGATGGCGATGCCAAGCGGGCGGCGAAGTTCGGAACCGGCTCCCGTGCCGAGGGCGAGCGGCAGACCGCCGAGCAGTGCGGCGAGGGTCGTCATCGTGATCGGCCGGAAGCGCAGGAGGCAGGCTTCGAAGATCGCCTCTTCGGGAGACTTGCCGTGGCGGCGTTCGGCGTCCAGGGCGAAGTCGATCATCATGATCGCGTTCTTCTTGACGATGCCGATCAGCAGCAGGATGCCGATCGTCGCCATCACGTTCAGTTCGGTGCGGCAGATGATCAGCGCCAGCAGCGCGCCGACTCCCGCCGACGGGAGTGTCGAGAGAATCGTGAGCGGGTGAATATAGCTCTCGTAAAGAATGCCGAGCACGATATAGACCGTGACGATCGCCGCCAGAATCAGCAGCGTCTGGTTGCGGCGCGAGTCCTCGAAGGCTTGGGCCGTTCCCTGGAACTTCCCCTGGATGCTCTCGGGCATCCCCAACTCACGCGCGGCCTGCTCGACCTTCGGCACGACATCACCCAGCGACGTGTCGGGCGCGAGATTGAACGAGATCGTCACGGACGGGAACTGCCCGGAGTGGTTGGCCGTCAGCGCGGTGGTGTTCGAGGTCTGCCGGTACAGCGTCGAGAGCGGAATCTGCTCGTTGCCCCGGCCGCGGACGAAGATGTGTTTGATCGAGTCGGGGTTCTGCGAGAACTCGGGCTCGACCTGCATCACGACGCGGTACTGGTTCAGCGACTTGTACATCGTGGAAACCGGCCGTTGTCCGAAGGCGTCGTAGAGCGTGTTGTCGATCGTGGCCACGCTGATCCCCAGCCGCGAAGCGGTGTCGCGGTCGATGTTCAACCGCGTCTGCAGGCCGCGTGTCTGCTGATCGGAGTTGAGGTCGACCAGGCCGGGAATGTTGCGCATGGCGGCCAGCAGCCTGAGGCTCCACTCGGTCAACTCGGCCAGGCTGTCGCCGCGCAGCGTGTACTGGTATTGGGCGCTGCTGCCCCGCCCGCCGATCCGCAGATCCTGAAACGACTGCAGCACGAGGGTGGCTCCGGACATCTTGGACGTCTTGCTGCGGATGCGCGCGATGACCTGGTCGGCGCGCAGTTTTCTCTCCCTCAGCGGCTTGAGCGAAATGAACATCCGCGCGGAGTTCGAGGCCCCGCCGCCGCCGCGTCCGCCGCCGCCGATGAACGAGATCATGCCGGCGACCGCCGGGTCTTCGCCCACGACCGCCGAAAACTGTTCCAGCAACCGCGACATCGACTGAAACGACGTGTCCTGATCGGCCGTCAGATTGCCGCCGACGCGGCCGGTGTCCTGCTGCGGGAAGAAGCCCTTCGGCACGATCACGTACAGGTAGACCGTGAAGCCGATCGTCGAAAGCGTGACCAGCATCGTGATCCGCTGGTGTTGCAGGACGCGCCGCAGCGTCAGCTCGTACAGACCGAGAACCCGCTCGAAGATCCATTCGCTGGCCCGAAAGAAGCGGCCGCGCGAATGCGGGCCGTGCGGCTTGAGCAGCGTCGCGCACATCATCGGTGTCGCTGTCAGCGAGACCACCAGCGAGATGCCGATGGCGACCGACAGCGTCACGGCGAACTCGCGGAACAGCCGGCCGACGATCCCGCCCATCAGAAAGATCGGAATGAAGACGGCGACGAGCGAGACGCTGATCGACAGGACCGTGAACCCGATTTCCCGGGCTCCCTGCAGCGACGCCTGCAGCGGCGTCATCCCCGCTTCGAGATGCCGGGTGATGTTTTCGATCACGACGATGGCGTCATCGACCACGAATCCGGTGGCAATGGTCAGCGCCATCAGCGAGAGATTGTCGAGGCTGTAGCCGGCCAGATACATCACGCCAAACGTCCCGATCAGGGAGACCGGCACCGCGATGCTCGGGATGAACGTCGTGCGCAGGTCTCGCAGAAAGAGAAACACGACGAGAATCACCAGGCCGACGGAGATCACGAGCGTGAACTGGATCTCGTGCAGCGACGCGCGGATCGTCCCGGTGCGGTCCATCACCACGGCCAAATCCATGCCGGCCGGGATCTGGGCTTCGAGTTGGGGCAGCATTTCACGGATGCGATCGACGGTGGCGATGATGTTCTCGCCCGGTTGCCGGGAGATGATGACCGTGATCGCCGGCTTGCCGTCGGAGAGGCCGAACGTGCGGAGATCCTCGACCGAATCGGTGACGGTCGCGACATCGCCCAGACGGATCGGTGCCCCGTTGCGATAGGCGACGATGAGCGGTTCGTATTCGCTCGCCGTCAGCAACTGGTCGGTGGCGGTGATCGACCAGGAGCGGGTCTCATCGTCGATCTGGCCTTTCGGCCGGTTGGCGTTCGCCGCGCCGAGCATCGTGCGGATGTCCTCCAGCCCGATCCCGAAATGGTTGAGCACGGTCGGATTCAGATCGACTCGCACGGCGGGAGGAGAGCCGCCGCTGACGTTGACCTGTCCCACCCCCTGCACCTGCGACAGGCGTTGCTGCAGGATCGTCGAGGCCGCGTCGTACATCTGGGGCTTGGTGTAGGTGTCCGAGGTCAGCGCGAGAATCATGATCGGCGAATCGGCCGGATTCTCCTTGCGATAGGACGGGTTGTTCGGCAGGTTGGCGGGAAGCTGTCCCCGGGCCGCGTTGATCGCCGCCTGCACGTCGCGCGCGGCGGCGTTGATATCGCGGTCGAGGTCGAACTGCATCGTGATCGACGTCGAACCGAGCGAACTGGCCGAGGTCATCTCGGCGATCCCCGCGATGCGACCGAACTGCCGCTCCAGCGGAGTGGCCACGGCCGAGGCCATCGTTTCCGGACTGGCTCCCGGCAGCGAGGCGCTCACCTGAATGGTCGGGAAGTCGACCTGCGGCAGCGGCGAGACGGGCAGCAACCCGTAACCGAGGACTCCCGCCAGCGTGATCGCCACCAGGAACAGCGTCGTCCCAACCGGCCGATGAATGAAGGGAGTGGAGAGGTTCATGACCCATTGCAATTCAGGTGAGATGACCTTCGACAATCAGGAGTTCGCGATACTCGGCCATCGACATGATTCGCAAACCTTCATAAGGATTGATTGCGAGCAAGTGCCGATCATTGCTTACCAGAAAATCGCAGCCGGCGGCGAGAGCCGATTGCAGTATCGGATTGTCACCAGGGTCGTCGGGAACGATGTGTCGTGACGTGGATGGTTCCACGATGTTGGCACGGCGACCGATCCGCAGACGAGTCAGGGCGGCGAATCGTGCGGAGAAATCAAGTTGTTCAGTCAAAACTTGGTGCGTTTCATCAAGGACGTAGGTGTTCGTCACGATCCGCCAGTTGGCTCGTTGCGTGGCTTGAACCAGTGCTTCCGCAATCTCTCCGAGCAATGCTTCCGCAACATAGACGTTGGTGTCGAAGAAAACCTTCATGGTTGGTATCGCACCGTTTCGACGGCGCGATCAATCGCGGCCTGGTCGATTCCTCGCATTCGAGCGACCTGCCTGGCCTCGCTCGCCTCGCGGGACCATTCCGCTTCCGCGCGTGCCGTCAGCCGCTCGTCGAGAAGCCGGCGCGAGTCTTCATCGAGTGAGTCGATCTGCCGGAGAATCTGTTCGACTGTTGACGTACTCATGTTCAGCACCTTACTCAGGAGTTTGTGGCAGGCAGATTGTGGCATACGGTCGCCGGAAAAGCAGTCGTGCCATTGAGGCCCGGCGGTGCAACGGCTGAGCCGCTCATACATCCTCCCCTTCCGGCGGCCCGGCCGAAACCGGGATGCCGATTCGTGTGCCGAGCCAGTCGAACCAGAGGTAGATCACCGGCGTCGTGTAGAGCGTGAGCAGTTGACTGAAAATCAGTCCGCCGATGATCGTGATGCCGAGTGGTCGGCGCAGCTCCGAGCCCACGCCGTGGCCCATCGCCAGCGGGACGGCTCCCAACAGTGCGGCCATCGTGGTCATCATGATCGGCCGGAAACGGAGCAGGCAGGCCTGGAAGATCGCCTCGCGCGGAGGGAGGCCCTGATGGCGCTGCGCATCCAGTGCGAAGTCGATCATCATGATCGCGTTCTTCTTGACGATGCCGATCAGCAGGATGATGCCGATCAACGCGATGACGCTGAGGTCCGTCTTGCAGAGCAGCATGGCGACGAGGGCTCCGACGCCGGCCGAAGGGAGTGTCGAAAGGATCGTGATCGGATGAATGTAGCTCTCGTAGAGAACGCCCAGCACGATGTAGACCGTGACCAGGGCGGCCAGAATCAGGAGCGGCGTGTTTTTCAAAGAGGCTTGAAACGCTTCGGCCGTTCCCTGGAATCCGCCCGAGATGCTGGGGGGCATATCCAGTTCGTCGTTGGCGGTCGAGATCGCTTCGACGGCCTCCCCGAGCGAAACGCCGGGCGCCAGATTGAACGAGACCGTCACCACCGGGAACTGCCCCTGATGGTTGATCGTCAGCGGAGCCGTGCTCTCTTCGATGCGGGTGAAGCTGCTGAGCGGAATCATGCCGCCGCCGGGCGGTCGGATGTAGACCTCTTTCAAATCGCGCGTTTCGTTTTTGAAGTCGGGTTTGACTTCGAGCACCAGCCGGTACTGGTTCAACTGCGTGAACATGATCGAGACCTGCCGCTGGCCGAAGGCGTTGTACAGGGCGTCGTCGATCATCTGCGGCGTGACACCGAACCGCGACGCCGTGTCGCGGTCAATGACGACGCGCGCCTGCAAGCCGTCGCTCTGCTGATCGCTGGCGACGTCGCGCAGTTGCGGCAGCGTCTGCAGCTTGCTCACAAACTTCGGAGCCCACTCGCCGAGTTCCTGCGGATTGGGATCTTCGAGGCTGTACTGGTACTGCGTGCGGCTGACGCGCGTCTCGACCGTCAGATCCTGGACCGGCTGCAGGAAGAGCGTGATCCCCGACACTTCGGCCACGCGCGATTGCAGGCGGTGAATGATCTCGATCACGTCGGCGTGGTCTCGTTCTTCGAGCGACTTCAGGTTGATCAAGGTGCGTCCGCTGTTCATGGTGGTGTTCGTGCCATCGACGCCGATGAAGCTCGACAGGCTGGCGACGTCCGGATCGGTCAGGATCGCCCGGTTCAGGCGGAGCTGTCGCTCGGCCATCGCGTCGAACGAGATGCTCTGCGGGGCTTCGGAAATGCCGAGAATCACACCCGTGTCCTGGACCGGAAAGAAGCCCTTGGGGACGATGAAGTAGAGTTGCACCGTCGCGGCCAGCGTCACGACCGAGACCAGCATCGTCAGGGTCTGGTGTCTCAACACGACCGTGAGCGTACTCCCGTAGAGCCGGATCACCCCGTTGAAGGCCGACTCCGACACGCGGAACAGCCAACTGTGCTGCGACGGCGGCGTGTGCTTGAGCAGCTTCGCGCACATCATCGGCGTCAGCGTCAGCGACACGATCGCCGAGACGAGAATCGTCACGCTCAGCGTGACGGCGAACTCGCGGAACAGGCGCCCGACGATGTCGCCCATGAACAGCAGCGGGATCAGTACGGCGATCAGCGAGACACTCAGCGAGACAATCGTGAAGCCGATCTGGGCCGAACCCTTGAGGGCGGCGGCCAGCGGGGCCTCGCCCTCTTCGATGTAGCGCATGATGTTCTCGATCATCACGATCGCGTCGTCGACGACGAAACCGGTGGAGATCGTCAGGGCCATCAGCGTCAGGTTGTTCAGGCTGTAGCCGAGCAGATACATCACCGCGAACGTGCCGACCAGCGACAACGGCACCGCCACACTGGGAATGATCGTCGCCGAGACGTTGCGCAGAAACAGAAAGATCACCAGCACAACGAGGCCGACGGTCATCAGCAACTCGCGCTGCACGTCCTCGACCGAGGCGCGGATCGTGACGGTGCGGTCGGTGAGGATGGCGATCGAAATCGACGCGGGGAGCGAGTCCCTCAACTGAGGCAGCAACGCCTTCACGCGGTCCACGACCTCGATGATGTTGGCTCCCGGTTGCCGCTGGATGTTGAGAATCACGGCGGGCGTCTCGTTCATCCACGCGGCCTGTCGCACGTTCTCGGCCCCATCGACGACATCCGCCACGTCGGAAAGCTGCACGGCCGCGCCGTTCCGATAGGCGACGATCAACCGCCGGTATTGCTCGCTCGTCAACACCTGATCGTTGGCACCGATCGTGTACGCCTGACGGATGCCGTCGAAGCTCCCCTTGGCCTGGTTAACGTTGGCCTGGACCAGTGAGGTCCGCAGGTCTTCCAGGTTGAGTCCGAGCGCCGAGAGCGACGTCGGATTGGCCTGGATGCGGATCGCCGGCTTCTGACCGCCGCTGATGCTGACCATGCCGACGCCCGACAACTGCGAGATCTTTTGCGCCAACCGCGTGTCGGCCAGATCTTCGACCTTCGACAGCGGCAGCGTTTCCGAGTAGAGGGCCAGTGCCAGGATGGGGGCATCGGCGGGGTTCGTCTTGGTGTAGATCGGCGGGTTCGGCAGGTCTCGCGGCAGGAAGCTCGACCCGACGTTGATCGCCGCCTGGACCTGCTGGGCGGCCACGTCGATATCCAGCTCCAATGCGAACCGCAGCGTGATGACCGAACAGCCCTCGGAACTGGTCGAGGTCATCTGAGTCAGGCCCGGCACCTGCCCGAACTGCCGCTCCAACGGGGCGGTAACCGACGAGGCCATCACGTCGGGACCGGCTCCGGGATAGAACGTGACGACTTGAATCGTCGGGTAATCGACCTGCGGCAACGCCGAGACCGGCAATTGTCGGAAGGCGACGATGCCCGCGAGCAGGATCGCGACCATGAACAGCACTGTCGCGACCGGCCGCAGCACGAAGGGCCGAGACAGGTTCATCGAGTGCCCTTCTGACCGGCCGCACCCTTTTCTCCGGCACCGCCAGATGAGCCGGCACCGCCGAACGAGCCGGCACCGCCGGGCTTCTTCCCTTTCTCCTGCTCCTTCTCACGCAGCGAGACCTTCGTCCCCGGTTGCAGCTTGTCGATTCCGTCCGTGACGACGAGTTCGCCCGCGGTCAGCCCCGACTCAATCGACGTCTCGTTGCCCTCGGCGGGGCCGATGACGACGGTGCGCAGCTCGACCGTTTCGTCGGCCTTGACCACGTAGACGAAAGTCGATGCGGGCCCGCGCTGCACGGCGGCCGAAGGCACCACGATCGCCTCGCGCTTCGTATCGACCAGCAGCCGCGCATTGACGAACTGGTTGGGAAACAGCAGTTGGTCTTTATTCTCGAAGATCGCTTTCAGCCGCAGCGTGCCCGTTGTCGGGTCGACCTGGTTGTCGATGGCCGCCAAGTCGCCGCTCGCCAGTTTCGTCCGGAAGTCGCGGTCATAGGCGTCGACCGTGAGCACCCGCTCGTCCCGCGTCTGCTTCAGCACGCGCGCGATGTCGTCCTGCGGAATCGTGAACACGACCGCAATCGGCTGGAGCTGCGTGATGACGGCCAGCCCGCCGACATCGTTGGCACGCACGAAGTTTCCCTGATCGACCAGACGCAGACCGATCCGCCCGCCGATCGGAGCGACGATCTGGCAATAGCTCAGTTGCAACCGGGCATTGGCCAGCAGGGCTCGATCGGCCTGGATGGCTCCCTCCGTCTGCTGGACCAGCGCGGCTTGATCGTCCACCTGTTGCTGGGCGACGACGTTCGACTTGAGCAAATCGTGATAGCGGTCCAGCGTGAGCTTCGCCAGTTTCAAAGTCGCCTCGTCCCGGGCGAGTTGCCCCTCGGCCTGATCCTTCTGCACCTCAAACGCCCGCGGATCGATCTCCGCCAGCACGTCCCCTTCGTTGACCATCTGTCCCTCGGTGAAGGCGACCTTGAACAATTCCCCCTCGACGCGACTGCGCACGGTCACGGTCTTGAAGGCGGTCGCGGTCCCGAGTCCATTCAGATAGAGATCCATGTCCCGCTGTCGCACGGCGGCCGTCGACACGGGAATGACCCGCGCGGCCGATTTGGACGGGGCGGTGTTTCCCGCCGGCATCCACGCCGCGACCCACGGCAGCCACATCAGGCGAGTCCCCCCGCCGGTGGCCGCCACCACGATCAGCAACAACCACCACCAAGGCATTCGTTTCGAGGTCGGCACCGATTCGGGAACCATAGCGGAAGTCTGTGGCCCGGTCGTCTCGAACGGCCTGGTCCGCTGTGGAGCGCGTTCCGGGAGAGCATCGGGGACATGGCCCGGATCAATGACGGCGGGTTTCGAAATCATCGAGCAGCGTCTCAAGCGGTTGTGTCTGCGGGAGCACCTGGCGAACCGGCGGGCAACGAGTGAACCGCCAGCATGCGATCCCCACGTCGTGTGTCGCATAGGATGAACTGTTGCCCCACCCCAAGGGAAGCGCAACGCTTCCCGTCTGTCCGGCAAGTTGGATTTTCGCTGGTCCGCAAGACCACCTTAGCATGCGGTACCCGACCCGGCGGCCGACGGAGCGACTTCTTACACGAAGACACAAAGTCACGAAGCAGAGCCACTGCCTACTGCCCATTGCCAACTGCCCACCACCCACTTCTCCTACGCCTGCATCACCCACACTTCGCTCTGCTCCCGCACCGGGTCCGACAACTGGACGCGATCCCGCAACGGCTGTCCGTCGACGAACACGACCACCTGCGGCCGCAGCCGTCCCTGGTCATCGAGCACCTGCCCGCGCAGCGCGGTCTCCGTCCGGAAGACATCATCCAACGCCTCCTTCACGGTCGTCCCGGCGTACTGCCCGCGCGGAGCCTCCATGTGGCGCTGCAAATTCTGAGTAAAGAAAACTTTGGGCATGGCTGAGGTCTCGTACACGTGGCTCGATGGTGAGTTCTCGGGGCGGAGGCGTTCGCGTGGTAACAAATCGCGAGGTCGATCGTCAACAACCTCGCCCGCGTTCACTCCAAACAACCGCGTTCGACCAATGAGCCGCCCTCTTGCCGGGAGAATGGACCGGTCGCTTGAGTCGGGGACCACCGGTATTATCCGCGAGGTCGTTCGTTCGGGGTTTCTGTCTCGGCGGCCTGATCGGAACATCATGTCTGGCAACGCTGACCAATTCGACTTCTTCGTCTCCTATGCCCGCGCGGACAACGCCGACGGCTGGATCACCCGGTTCATCGACGAGTTGCTGGCCGAGCACCGCAAGTTCAGCGGCGGGCGCGAGCTGACCTGCTTCTTCGACAAGCACGACATCCGCAGCTTCGACGACTGGCAGCAATCGCTGCAGCATGGACTGGCGAGGTCGCGGCTGTTTCTGGCGTTCCTCTCGCCGAGCTACTTCGCCAGCGAGTGGTGTCGCAAAGAGTGGAAGGGATGGATCGACACCGAGATCGCCAAGCACATCTTGTCGGGCGGTTCGGCGGCGATCTATTTCGTCGAGGTGCCGGGGTTTGTCGCCAAGGTCCACGGCCTGCACGAACAGGCGATGCTGGACGAGCACGAAGTCGCGCGGCAGGTCGCCGAACTCTGCCGGCTGCCGGAACCGCGGGACGACTTCATCGCCGCGTCGGCACCGGTCGTCAGGCAAATGCGTGACCGGCGGCAGATCACCGCCGACTTCGTGCAGCCGCTGCAGCAGCAGGGGATCGACGCCCTGCGGCGCGAGGATCTGCGGGGAGTGCTCGAACGATTGGCCCGCGATCTCGACGAACGGTCCGCGCACGTGCGGCTGGCGGCGGACAGCCTCAGTACCGTGCCGCCCTACAACAAAAAGTTCTCGGGCCGGATGAACGAACTGCTCGACCTGCGGCAGCGGCTGAAGGACGACCGGGCCGGAGTCATCTGCGGCGTGCATGGGTTGGGCGGCATCGGCAAGACCGAGTTGGCGTTCACGTACGCGCATGCGTTCGGCAGCGCGTACCCGGGAGGCCGGTTCCTGATCCCGTGCGACGGCAAGTCGAGCCTGCGGGACGCGGCGCTCCATCTGGGCGACCTGTTCCGCGACCGGATCGGCGATGAGGAGCGGAAGACGGCCGAAACGTATTTCGCGGCGATCACCGCCTGCCTGCGTGAGCGACTCAACACGCTCGGTCACATCCTGCTGGTGTTGGACAACGTCTCGGACCTGAACGTCGTCTCGCGACAGCAGACCGACCTGCTCACGTCGCTGGGCCCAAAGCTCCATTTGCTCGCGACGACGCGGCTGCTTCCTCCATCGGGCGGCACATGGCTGACACTGGGCGAACTCCCCGCCGACGAGGCCCTCGAAATCCTGGAAAAGCACCGGCCGTTCGGTTCCCTCGCAGCAGGGGCACTCCGACCCGTCCCCTCCGACCCTTCGGTCACTGTCGTCCCTTCCGTCCCTCCCACGTCCTCGAAGCCGGACGTCCCACACCACCCCTCCTGCGAGGCAGACGACCGCACCGCCGCCCTCCGCATCGTGAAACGTCTCGGCGGTTTCGCCCTCGCGGTGGAACTGGTCGCCGCCTGGCTGGCCGTTCACCCCGACGTGACCTACGCCGCGTTTCTGGAACGCCTCGGCCTGGAGGATTTGGAAGCCCTCGCCGACGC
This sequence comes from Schlesneria sp., assembly GCA_031412755.1. Classification (GTDB taxonomy): domain Bacteria; phylum Planctomycetota; class Planctomycetia; order Planctomycetales; family Planctomycetaceae; genus Schlesneria. The sequence continues at coordinate 12,662 of JANODP010000437.1, forward strand.
CGAGCAGGACCCCGACCTCGAACTCCGCCGCCACAATCACGAACGCCGGATCGCCGCCGTCCTCGGCCCGACGCTGGCAGCCCTCTCCCCGGTCGAACGTCGAGTTCTGGAGTACGCCGCGTTGCTGCCACCCGACGTGGTCGCCTTGCCGTGGCTCCAAGCCCTCGTCGACCACGACTTCCCCGAACTGAACGCCCCCGCGCATCCCGGCCACGCCGATCCGTGGTCGAACATCTGCCGCACCCTGTTCCGCCTCGCCCTCCTCACCCGCTCCGAGGGAGCCACCGCCGACTCCCGCATCGTCCGCGTCCACCGCCTGGTCCAAGACCTGATCCGCCACGACTTGAACACCGCCACCATCGCCGACCGGCAGCAGGCCATCCAGTCGTTGGTCGAAAGACGAGACGGAGAATTGCGGAAAACCACCCGCTGGCAGGACGCCCGTTGGGAACTCGAGCCACTCGACGCACTCGCTGACCAGTGGGCGGAGGCTGGGCATGAGCGGGCATCATCGCTGCTAAATCGAGCGGGTCTACGATGGAAGAACCTCGCCGAATGGACGCGGGCCGAGCCGCTGATGCGCCGCGCGCTGGCCATCGACGAGCAGTCCTACGGAGCCGAGCACATCCTCGTCGCCATCCGCCTTAACAACCTAGCGCTGTTGCTGCAGGCCACGAACCGTCTGGCGGAGGCCGAGCCGCTCATGCGCCGTGCGCTGGCCATCTTCGAGCAGTCCTATGGGGCCGAGCACCCCAACGTCGCCGTCAACCTCAACACCCTGGCGGCGTTGCTCAGGGAAACGAACCGTCTGGCGGAGGCCGAGCCGCTGATGCGCCGCGCGCTGGCAATCGACGAGCAGTCCTACGGAGCCGAGCACTCCAAGATCGCCATTCGCCTCAACAACCTGGCGCTGTCGCTCCTGGAAACGAACCGTCTAGCGGAGGCCGAGCCGCTGATGCGCCGTGGACTGGCCATCGAAGAGAAGTCCAACGGAACCGAGCACCCCCACGTCGCCATCCGACTCAACTACCTGGCGCTGTGGGACGAACACACGACACGTCTGGCGGAGGCCGAGCCGGTGTTGCGCGGTGGACTGG
>JANODP010000438.1:0-7829 GCA_031412755.1 Schlesneria sp.
CTCGGCCAGCGCGGCCTGAAGCTGTTCCTCCACTGTCGGTGCGGCCTCCTGGTCGGTCGCAGCGTTCGCCGAGGTCTCCGTTTCGGGGGTGGTCGTTTTCTTGCTCATGCCTCAACCTTTGTCACTTTCATCCTGCTCGGCTCCCTGCTCCGCACGGAACCGCATCCCCGCGACACACGGCGGCGTCACAACGTCACTCTTCTTCATTCTTCCCGCTCCGAGGCCGTGAAGAATTCCTTCACCGACTCGAAGAACGATTTGCGATGGGCACTGACTTGCTTGTCGTCCAACTCGGCCAGTTGCCGCAGCAGTTCTTCCTGCTTCTTCGAGAGCTTCTTCGGCACCTCGACGTGAAACTGGACCCGCAACTCGCCGCGAGTGCCGCCCTGCACGTCGGGCATCCCCTGTCCCTTGAGTCGCAGAACTTCGCCCGGTTGAGTTCCCGCCGGAACCGTCAGGTGATGCTTGCCCGTCAGGATCGGGATGTCGATCTCCGTCCCCAACGCAGCTTGAGCGTACGTCAGAGGCACCTCGCACGTCAGATGTTTGCCGTCGCGTTGAAACAGCGGATGCGGTTTGACGCGGATATCGACGTAGAGATCTCCCGGTGGACCGCCCCCTTCACCCGCTTCCCCTTCGCCGCGCAGACACAGTTGCATGCCGTTGTCGATGCCGGCCGGAACCTTCACCTCCAGCTTGGACGAGCGGGCAACGACCCGCGTCCCCCGGCAATCGACACACTTATCACGAACGACATCGCCCTGACCCCGACACGCCGGGCAGGTGGTCTGCACGCGGAAGAAGCCCTGCGATTGGACGACCTGTCCCTTGCCGTTGCAGTAGTCGCACTTCGTCGGCCGCGTGCCGGGCTTGGCTCCCGTCCCGTTGCAGGTCACGCACGAGACATTCTTGTTAATCTCCATCTCGCGCGTGCAACCGACCGCCGCATCGAGCAGCTCGATGGTGAGCGACGTCTGCAAGCTGCTGCCGCGTCGTCCGCGTGGGCCTCCACCGCGCCGACCGCCGCCGCCGAACATGTCACCGAACATGTCACCGAACGCTTCAAAGATGTCGCCGACATCGCCGAAGCCGGCGCCGCCGCCTCCCGCCGCTCCCTGCACGCCCGCGTGACCGAAGCGGTCGTAACGCGCGCGCTTCTCGGGATTGCTCAGCACGTCAAACGCTTCGGCCGCCTCCTTGAACGACGCGATCGCGGCCTCGTCCCCCGGATTGCGGTCGGGATGATGCTTCGCCGCCAGCTTGCGGTACGCCTTCTTGATCTCGTCATCGGACGCTGTCTTAGTGACCGACAGCACCTCGTAGTAGCACCGCATCGTCGCCATCACGGCTTCGCTCCGAAATCACACCGAATCACACTCTGCCTCATTCGCCAGTCACAGCCTTCTCAGAACCTTGTCGTATTCGGCATGCGAACCAATCCAGAACCACACAATCTCGTCTGCGTTCAAGACACCCACGGCTCGATAATCCAAGTTGATCCGCGCCGAGTAGACTGGCAACGTGTCGTGAACATTCTTGAATTGCAGTCCGGGATGTGCCGGGCTCTGCTCGAACATCAGGTAGGCCGCCCGCGCTTGCTCACGAATTGGCGTAGGGAGCGCATCGAGCCTCTCGCGGAACTGTTGAGTCGTCCGCGATTTCATATCTGCTCCGGCCGAAGTGGCTGAGTCAAACCCGCCGCGTGCTCCTTCAATGCGTGTTGGGCCAACATCGCGAGTTCATCCTGGGAGTCCGCGAACGATTCCTGCCAGCGGTGCTCAGACTGCAACTCCGCCAGCCAGCGCTCGGCGAGTTCATCCTGCTCCGTCGGCGGCAACTTGGCCGCTTCCGTGAATGCACGTTCCAGCAGTTCTGTCATGGTCGTCTCCGGTCTGCCACACCTCGTCGTATCACATGGCTCTCATCTCCGGCTCATTCCAATTGTAGGATCCCATTCGGTGACAGCCTATACACAACGAACCGCCGGGGGGTGGCCCGGCGGCTCGGCGGTTGTCAATCAAGTCGAATGTCGCGGGCGAGAGAAAACTCGTCGAGACGTTATCGCACCGCGCCTTCGGTTTTGGCCTTCGTCTTGCCGTCGGTGTCATCGCTGCGGGTGACGAGGACCGAGGTGGTCAGCATCAGTCCGGCGATCGAGGCGGCGTTGCGGAGGGCACTCTTCACCACCTTGGCCGGGTCGATGATGCCGGCCTTGTACATGTCGACGTACTGGCCGCTGTTGGCATCGTAGCCGGTGTTCTTCGCCATACTGCGGACTTCGTCGGCGACCACGCTGCCGTCGAAGCCGCTGTTGTTGACGATTTGGCGGATCGGAGCCTCCAGCGCCTTGCAGACGATCTGGACGCCGATTTTCTCGTCCCCCTTGGCCTTCACTTCGCTGACCGCTTCGATCGCTCGCAGCAACGCCACGCCACCACCGGGGAGGATCCCCTCTTCGACGGCGGCACGAGTGGCGTGCAGGGCATCTTCCATGCGGGCCTTGGTCTGCTTCATTTCGGCTTCAGTGGCGGCACCGACCGAGATGATCGCCACGCCGCCCGTGATCTTGGCGAGCCGTTCCTGGAACTTCTCGCGATCGTACTGGCTTTCGGTCGCTTCGATCTGGCGGCGGATCTGATCGACCCGGGCCTTGATCTCGTCGGGGTTGCCGGCACCTTCGATGATCGTGCAGGCGTCCTTCGTCACTTCGATCTTCTTCGCACGGCCAAGATGACTGAGTTCGACCGACTCCAGCTTGATGCCGAGGTCTTCCGAGATCAGCGTGCCGCCGGTCAGCGTCGCCATGTCGCCCATCATCGCCTTGCGCCGGTCGCCAAATCCGGGAGCCTTCACGGCACAGATTTGGAGCACGCCGCGCAGCTTGTTGACGACCAGCGCCGTCAGGGCCTCGCCATCGACGTCTTCAGCCACGACCAGCAGCGGCTTGCTGCGCTGGGCAACCTTTTCGAGGATCGGCACGAAATCGCGCAGACTCGAAATCTTCTTCTCGAACATCAGGATGTAGCAATCCTCCAGAATGCACTTCATTTCTTCGGGGTGCGTCACGAGGTAAGGCGAGACGTAGCCCTTGTCGAACTGCATCCCTTCGGCGGTTTGCAGCGTCGTCGAGTTCCCCTTGCCTTCCTCGACGGTGATGACGCCGTCGCGGCCGACCTTCTCCATCGCGTCGGCGATCAAGTCACCGATCGTGCGATCACTGTTGGCCGAGATCGCACCGACCTGGGCAATCTCTTCCTTCGAGGAGACCGGCTTGGCCATCTTCTCGATGAAGGCGATCGCGGCATCGACGGCCTTGTCGATCCCCTTGCGGACGATGGTCGGGTTGGCTCCCAGCGTCAGACCGCGAAGTCCCTCGCTGTAGATCGCCCGGGCCAGGACCGTGGCGGTCGTCGTGCCGTCGCCCGCGACGTCGCTCGTCTTGGACGCGACTTCGTTCACGAGCTTCGCGCCCATGTGTTCGTAGGCGTCTTCGAGTTCGACTTCCTTCGAGACGGTCACGCCGTCCTTGGTCACGACGGGATTGCCGAACGACTTGTCGATGATGACGTTTCGCCCGGTCGGACCCATCGTCACCGCGACAGCCTTCGCCAGCGTCTCGACGCCGCGTTGCAGCTTGAGGCGGGCCCGATCATCGAACAACAATTGCTTGGCCACGAGAGGCTCCTGTGGGAATGTGCAATGGAATACAGAATTCAGAATCCAGAAGTCAGAATCTTCAAGCCGTCAGCCAAAACCCACGCCATGTGGTCATTCTGAATTCTGACTTCTGAATTCTGACTTCTCACATCAGGCCGTCACCTTGGCGAGAATGTCCGACTCGCGCAGGATCTTGACTTCCTTCTTTTCGACTTCGATTTCGGTGCCGCCGTATTTGGCGAAGAGGACTTCGTCGCCCACCTTCACGGCCACCGGGCAACGTTCGCCGCTGTCGAGCAACCGGCCGGGACCGACCGCGAGCACCTTGCCGCGCTGCGGCTTTTCCTTGGCGGCGTCCGGCAGCACGATGCCGCCCGCCGTCTTCTCTTCCGCCGTCAGCGGCTCCACCACAACGCGATCATCGAGAGGCTTCAAGTTCATAGATAAGTCCTTTGAAGAGCTGTTAGCGATTAGCTTTGAGCGGTTAGCCGGAAGGAGAACCGCCGTTGAATGTCGTTGAACTTTTGTGTCGTTTGCTTCGTCTCGGCCATTGTTAGGATTCCGAGTTCGCCTTCGCTGCCCCTCTTGCTAATCGCTAAGAGCTAACAGCTAAACGCTCTTTCAAAATCCGCCCATGCCACCCATGCCCATGCCACCCATGCCACCCATGCCGCCACCCATTCCTCCCATGCCACCGCCGTCGTGATGGTCGTCGTGGCTGTGATCGTCGGACGGGGGCTTCGGAGCTTCCACCACGATGCAGTCGGTGGTGAGCAGCAGGCACGCCACGCTGGCGGCGTTTTGCAGGGCCGAGCGAACGACCTTCGCGGGGTCGACCACGCCGAACTCGAACATGTCGCCGTACCGCTCGTTCAGAGCATCGTAGCCGTGCGACTTGTCCTTCGACTTCTTGACGTTGTTCGCCACCACCGCTCCGTCGAGGCCGGCGTTCTCGGCGATCGTGCGGATCGGCATGTCGATGACGCTCTTGATGAGTGCCACGCCGTGCCGCTCATCGCCTTCCAACTTGAGCTTGTCCAGCACGCCGGCGCATCGCAGCAGGGCGACACCGCCGCCCGGAACGATCCCTTCTTCGATCGCGGCCCGCGTGGCGGCGAGCGCGTCGTCGATCAGGTCCTTCCGTTCCTTCATTTCGGTTTCGGTGTGAGCCCCGACGCTGATCTGGGCCACGCCACCGGCCAGCTTGGCGAGACGCTCCTGCAGCTTCTCGCGATCGTATTCGCTGTCGGTCTTGGTGATTTCCTGGCGGATCATGGCGGCCCGGCCCTCGATCTCGGCCTTCTTGCCCGCGCCCTGGATCACCGTCGTGTTCTCGGCATCGACGCGAATCTTCTTCGCGACGCCGAGGTCACTCAGCTCGACGTTCTCCAGCTTGACGCCCAGGTCCTTGAAGATCGCCTTGCCGCCGGTCAGGACCGCGATGTCTTCGAGCATCGCCTTGCGACGATCGCCGTACCCCGGAGCCTTCACCGCGCAAATCTTGAGGATGCCGCGCATCTTGTTCACGACGAGCGTCGCCAAGGCTTCCCCTTCGATGTCCTCGGCGATGATGAGCAGCGTCAGTCCGGCCTTCGAGGTCTTCTCCAAGAGCGGCACCAGCGACTTCGCGCTGCTGATCTTTTCCTCGTAGATCAGGATGCGGCAGTTGTCGAACTCGGCGACCTGATTATCCACGTCGGTGACGAAGTGCGGCGAGAGATAGCCCCGCTCGAACTGCATCCCCTCGACTAGCTCGACCTCGGTCGAGACCTGCCGGCCTTCTTCGACGGTGATGACGCCGTCCTTGCCGACCTTCATCAGGGCGTCGGCGAGAATCTTGCCGACCTCCTTGTCGTTGTTGCCGGCGATGGACGCCACCGTTTCGATCGCCTTGCGGTCATCGGCCTTGACGGGCTTGGCGAGCTTCTTCAACTCGGCCACCACCGCATCGACGGCCTTCTGCACGCCGCGGCTGATCGCCATCGGATCGCTGCCGCTGGCAATGTAGCGGAGGCCGTCGCGATAGATCGCCTCGGCGAGAACCGTCGCGGTCGTGGTGCCGTCTCCGGCGACGTCGCTGGTCTTGGAGGCGGCCTCCTTGACGAGCTGCACGCCCATGTTTTCAAACTTGTCTTCGAGGTCGATGTCCTGGGCGACGGTCACGCCGTCCTTGGTCACCTTCGGGGCACCCCAGCCCTTGTCGAGGACCGCGTTCCGGCCGCGGGGGCCGAGCGTGCTCTTGACGGCTCGCGACAACTTGGACACGCCTTCGAGCAGACTCTTGCGAGCCTCCTCATCGAAACTAATCAGCTTGGCCACAGCGACTCCTCAAGCATCAGGACGGGCTTGGTCGGACAACAGTCTTGGTTTGCAGAACGATTTTCGCTTGTAAGGCGTTCGGTTCGGGACGAGCCATTCGGCCCGCACCCACCCGGCGGAAACTCCGGCCCCACCAACGGGACCATCTGCCACCGAGGCGGATTCCGCGACAGTCTTCCCGGCAATGCAACGAACGTGCCGACAGGGCTCTCTCGCCGTAACTCATTGCCGTGGTGAGAGGCCGGAGCAATCCCGGACTCGCATTCCTCCATCCTTCTGCCAACTTGACAGACCGTCCCCGACCCGGCGTCGGGCTTTTGACAGGACTGGGATTGAGCTACGCTGTCGCCCCGACCCCAAGTTCAAGAGCCGCCAATCCGAGCTGGGGCCGCGAAGAAATTGCTGGTGCTCCCGTTTTTGCCCCGAAGGGGCGAAGGATACCAGCCCAAGGCAAGCTCGCCCCGCCATCGCCGCCTTGGGATCGGGGATCTGACGCATGGGTGTGCCCTGAAAGGGCACGGGAGGCCTCGACGTTCCGTAGCTTTTTCAGGGCAGGCATCCTTGGTGTGGCTTTGCCCCAGAGCGGCGCTCGTTGCCGAGCTTGCCCTGGGCTGATTTCCGTCCGCCCCGTCGGGGCGAAGAACAGAACACCTGCATGCCGTTACGTGACATCTGCAATTCGTTAGAGTCAAGATGCTTGAACGCCCGACCCCAATCTCTGACGTGAGGATTCATCGCGATGTTCGTCACCCCGACCGTTTCACGGCGTCAGTTTCTCCAGACGACAGCGGCGTCCGCTGGGTTGGTCGCTCTGGGAACCTCTGTCTTCGTCCCGGGAACCGCTGCCTTCGCCGCGGCTCCCGCCCGGATCGGGTTCGGCTTCAGTCTGTATGGCATGAAGTCCGTCAAGGTGGTCGAGGCCCTGAAACTGTGTGCCGACATCGGCTACAGCGGCGTCGAGCTGGCCTGTCTGAAGGACTGGCCGTGCGAGGCGGCGGCGTTGGCGAAGGCCGACCGTGCGGCGGTTCGCTCGCAACTGAACGACCTGGCCCTCGACCTGCCGGCGTTGATGGAGAACCTGGGCCTCGTCGTCCCCGAGGCCCAGCATCGCACCAATCTGGAGCGATTGAAGGCCGTCTGCGAGTTGGCGCACGACCTCGCGCCGGACCAGCCGCCCCTGATCGAAACGGTGCTCGGCGGGAAGCCGGCCGAGTGGGAGTCGCTGCGGGACAAGATGGTCGTCGCGCTGAAGGACTGGGAGAAAGTTGCCTCCGCCCACAAAACCGTGGTCGCGGTCAAGGCCCACATCTCGGGCGCCCTGCACACGCCGCAGGATGCGAAGTGGCTGGTGGAGCAGGTCGACAGCCCCTGGATTCGGCTGGTCTACGATTTCAGCCACTTCCAGCGGCAGAAGCTCGAACTGAAGGAGTCGCTCACGACGATGCTCCCCCGGACGGTCTTCGTCCACATCAAGGACAACGTCACGGTCGACGGCAAGACCGAGTTCGCCCTCCCCGGCGACGCGAGGGACATCGACTATGTCGAGTACCTGGCCCTGCTTCGCAACGGCGGCTACCGGGGCGCGGTCGTCGTCGAGGTGAGTGCCCAGGTCTCGGGCAAGCCGGGCTACGATCCCGTCGCCGCGGCGAAACGGTGTTACGCCAACATCCAACCCGCCTTCCTCAAGGCCGGCCTGCGAGCCGAGACCTGACGAGCCGCCAAGATCAACCAGCCCGACGCGCGAGCGAGGGCTCCAGCTTCCATCCAGCCGCAGCCCTCGCTCGCGCGTCGGGCTGGTATTGGAGCGACTGGCCGACGAGTCGCCGTCTCGGTGTTCCCGGGGTTTGCCCGCT
>JANODP010000439.1:0-31072 GCA_031412755.1 Schlesneria sp.
CGCGTGGTTCGCAGTGACGGCCGCATTCAGGGGACTCACGTCCCCCGCTCCGAAACCAGTTTTGAAACTGCTTCTAATTTGTCAGATCGTCATTCGAATTCGATTCTCGCAGCACAGGGATCGTGCAGTCGATGACCAGCCAGGAAAGTGCGCAGAGAGCGTATGCGATCGCGACCGTGACGAACACCGCTCGCCAGCCATGATGATCGGCGACGTATCCGAAGATGATCGGAGCGGTGATCAGGCCGATACCGGCGATGGAATTGGTCAACGCAAACACGGATGCGGTCGCTCGACCACCGATGTCGGTGATGACGCCCCATGATGTTGTGAGGCTGCAATCGCTGAACAGTTTGACAAAGAACAAATAAATGCAGAACGCATACGGGCTGTCGTAACTATTCAACGCGGCGAGCAACAGAACGGCGGCGATCCCCTTGCCCGCGAAGGCCACGCTCACTCGCGACCAACGCCGGTTGCCCGTGATCGCGATCAAGTAGTCGTTGAGTGCTCCGCCCAACAGTCCGGCAAGTGCTCCACCGAGAAGCGGCAGCGCGGCATAAATCCCCATCTTCTTGAACTCCAAGTGATGCACCTGGGCCAGGAATAGCGGGATCCAATTCGAGAAGACGTTGTCGGCAAAAGTGCTCAACATCGCTTGCAGGCTGAGGCAGATCAGATTGACGAACGATCGCGGCGTCATGGTTTTCAGCATCTGCCGCACGGTCATCCGTTCGGCAGGCTGGGGTGTTCGCGGATCGGCGTTCGGCCGAGCATCCCCTTCAATCAGTCGAGCCTCGGCGTCGTTGACTCGCGGATGTCGCCGAGGCGAATTCCGAAACAAGGCCGCGAACAACAGCATCTGCCCAATGCCGAGCGCCACCAGAATCCAAATCGCCGTCCGCCAATCCAGCCCCCACACGCCCAGCAACAACGACGTGAAGACGAGTGACGAACTCAACGCACCCAAGCGACCCGCGAGAATGCCGACCGCACCTTGTAGCGTCGTGCGGACTGCTGGTGGAAACCAGGTGCGAGCGATGCGGCTCAGGCAGGCATACACCGCCGACTGTCCCGCCCCCAACACCGCTTGCGCGTACCACATCCATTTGGCTGACGGTGCCCAAGCCATCATCCCCAGCCCGCCGCACCAGATACAGAACAAGGCGGTCAGTACCAAGTGGACGCCCAGAGCATCGGCTCCGATCGCCAGCGGAAATTGAAACAGCGTGTAACAGACCGAGAACGCGCTATCGATTCGCCCCAGTTCTGTGTTGCTCAGTTCCCACTCTTTGGCCAACGTCGGTTTGATGAAGGCAAACACATAGCGGTGCAGATAGAGCAACGCCGACGTCCCGAACGCCAACGAAAACACGCCCCAGCGAACGTTGGTCGGGCTGTCAGCGGATGGAGCGTCGGCATTGACCATGACGAGTCAGAGCTTTCGGTCAGCAATCAACGCGGTACTTCTGCAACTTGCCCGGATCAATCTCGATTCCCAGGCCAGGTGTGGTCGGCACCGCGATCGTTCCCGATTGAATCTGAAACGGCTCCGTGATGACGTCATCTTCGAGACCGTAGTACGTCGAATCATTGGCCAGCGAATACGCCGGGCACGCGGCGGCGACGTGCAGCATGGCCGCCGTCTTCGGACCGAGGTCGTGTCCGCAGTGCATGATGCACGGCAACCCGGCCGCGTCACACACGTGGCCGATCTTCACGCAGGGAAGAATGCCGCCAGCAATGTGAGTGTCAGGCAGAATGAACTCGGCCGCCTCTGCGCGAATGATGGCCATCACGCTGGCGGGGTCGGTGACACTCTCGTTGAGTGCAATCGGCACGCGAGTCTGTCGTCGCAGCCACGCGGCTTCCGAGAGTGGTTCGGCCGGGATCGGCTGTTCGAGGTATTCGAGGTTGTACTGTTCGAGCTGACGGCAGAGTTCCGCCGCTTGCTGCGGCGAGTACGCTCGGTTCGGATCGATTCGCAGTTTCAGTCGATCACCGACCGCATCGCGAATGCCGCGGACCATCTCCAAATCCTCGGTCATGTTTGCTCCGGCTTTGGTCTTCAGAGAGCTGAAGCCCATCTCGACATACCACCGCGCGAACTCGCCGGCCCGCTCGTAAGTTTGGATTCCCATGCAAGCAGCCAGTTCAATTCGCGCGCGGATCACACCGCCGAGCAACACCGCGACCGGCAGTCCGGCGGCTTTGCCGCAGATGTCCCACAGAGCCAGTTCGATCCCCGACTTCAGCCGCGTTTCCAACGGGCAGTCGCGATGAAACGCCGCGATGTTTTGCGGATCGCGTCCAACGAGCCACTCCCGCGCCTGTTGCTCCATTTTCCGCCCGCTCAGGTTCGGCAGAAAATTGACATTGTGCTCGCCCCAGCCGGTCAGGCCCGCGTCGGTGTCGACTCGCACAATCGCGCTTTGCGTGGTCGAACTGCTCCGGATGTGCGACCGGTACGGAGCCAGCGGAGCCGTCTGCGGAACCTCCACGATCGTCACGGCCACATCGATCACACGCATCACGAGTTTCCTTCGGGCGGTCAGTGAGGACTACGCGAACAGCCCGTCGATGACTTGTCTGTCGGCGATCTTACCACGAGCAAGCAGGTGTTGATCGGGATCGACACCGAAGATCGAACCCGACCTGGCCGGGTGCGCGTGCAGATCAATGAACACAGGCAGAAGAATGGCCTCTGGAAGATCGAGCAAACGCGCACTGCTTCCGACGACCCCCGGTCCCACGGCCACGATTCGGTCGCCGCGAACAGCGACCGCTCCAGGAGAATCAACTCCGGTCGCGGGACAGACAAGGCGTCCGACGCGAACCAACAAGTCGTAGCTCGGTGGATGTTGCTGCCGACTCACGATTGAATAACCTCGTCGAGCCAGTCCTGATCCAAGCTCGGTGGGGGCAGGGCGACAGGGCTTGTTCTTCGACCGGCTTATCGCAAACCGTCGACGAAGTCCACTCCTGGAAACGGTCGTTCGAGACGACGAAACATCTGACCTGTGGAATGGGACCATGAACCTGACATCGCGTGACATTTTGAAGCGGCTGGGAACTGCGGAGTCGATTGACTCTGTTTGCCAGGCGGCTGGCTGGTCGCGAGTGGAGTTTGACGAATGGTGGCAACGCGAAACCGCGGGCCGAGCGCCGCGATGTGACGGTGAAGCGACGGTCGCCATCCAAGCCAATGTCACCATCGAGCGCGATCGCTGGGGCATCCCGCACATCTTCGCCGAGCGACAAGACGATGTGTGGTTTGGCTTCGGTTACGCGATGGCTCAGGACCGGCTGTTTCAGATGGACTATCTGCGTCGCAAGGGACTGGGACGGCTGGCGGAAGTGCTTGGTCCTGACGGCGTGTCGTTGGATCTCGTGGCGCGAACGGTGGGGCTGAACCGGATTGCTCGTGAAGAACTGGCGCGGCTGCCGGACGAGACACGTGCGGTTCTCGAAGCCTTTTCCGCCGGAGTCAATGCCTGGATCGAACACTGCGGCGATCGGTTGCCGATTGAGTTTGACCTGCTCGACTACCGCCCCGAGTCTTGGTCGCCGATCGACAGCCTGGCGATCGAGAACGAGTTTCGTTGGTATCTGACCGGCCGGTTCCCGGTGATCGTCATGCCGGAGTTGGCGAAGCGAGTGCTTGGCGACGGGCCGCTGTATCGTGAGTTGTTGCTCGGCGAGGCGGACGAGGAGCCGGTCGTCCCGCCCGAAGCGTATGCCGATCTGCGGCGCGATCTCGGCGGCGATGCGTGGCGTGAGATCGCTCAGCGACCGCGTGAGGATGTCGGTCAGACGACCGGCGATCCCGAAGGAACGGGAAGCAACAACTGGGTCGTGGCGGGACGGCATTGCCGATCGGGACAACCGATGGTGGCCAGCGATCCGCACATCGCGTTCGAGGCGGTCTCGTGTTGGTACGAAGCACATCTCTGCGGTGGCGGCCTGAATGTCGTCGGCATGACTTACGCCGGGATGCCGGCCATCATGTTCGGCCGCAACGAGCGGGTCGCGTGGGGCATCACCAACAACATCTGCTCGCTGCGAGACCTCTATCAAGAACGAACAGATCCCGCTCATCCCGGCTGCTTCCTGTTCGATGGCCACTGGGAACCGGCGCGAGAGTTGGTCGAAGTCATCCGCGTCAAAGGGGGCGAATCGTTGTCGCGCACGATTCGCTTCTCACGCAACGGCCCGATCGTGGACGAGATCCTGCCTCCGCCCGGCAATCAAACTGGACCGGTGACGCTGAAGTGGCTCGGTGCCTATCACGGCGGATGGCTGACTGCGTTACTGGCGATGGACCGCGCGAACTCGGTCGCCGAATTTCGCGAAGCGCTGCGGCCGTGGCATGTGCCGACGTTTAACCTCGTCGTGGCCGACATCGCAGGACACATCGCCGTGCAATGCGCGGGACGCATTCCGCTGCGACAAGTGTTCGAGCGAGGTTATCGCCCCGGTTGGGAACCCGCTCATCAATGGCTCGGTTTGCTGCCGTTTGAAGCGCTACCGGGTGCCGTTGATCCGCGGCGCGGCTGGCTGGCGTCGGCGAACAATCGGCTGGCGGGGGATGATTATCCGTATCCGCTCTACGGTACGTGGATCAACGGGTATCGAGCGATCCGCATTCGACAAATGATTGAAGCGGGGTTGAGCAAGCGCGCGCCAAACTTCACCCTCGACGACTTCCGCGCGATGCACCACGACACCATTTCGTTGCGCGCGGTCGCGTGTCTTCCGCCACTCATTGCGGCGCTCTCGGACATGACTGACCCACAGGCGCAAGAGGCGGTGAGATACTTGCAGAGTTGGGACGGTCACGTCGAAGCGGAACTCGTCGCGCCGCTGCTGTTCAACGTCTTCTTTACGTTCTGGTCGAAAGCAGTGGCCGAGGCTCATTTCAGCGGCCCTACGGCCGAATTGCTCGCCAAGCAAGCGGAAGGAATCGCCAGCCGATTGTTGGCGGACGATCCGCATGGTTGGTTCCCACCGGGACAGCGCGAATCCACTCTGCGCCGCGTCTTCTCCGAGACGTTGTCGTACCTCACACAACGGTTCGGATCGGGCATGTCGGCGTGGCACTGGGGGCGACTGCATCGGCTGCCGTTGAAGCACGTGCTGGCATCACGCGGTGATCTCGAACAGCTTTTGAATCACGGCGGCGGTCCGGTCAAAGGAGACATGATTACGGTGTGCAACACCGGCAGCGGCCCCGACTGGCTCGCCACCACCGGGGCGAATTACCGATTGATCGCAGACCTCAGTACCAACGGCTTGTGGGCAGTGGACTCGCAAAGTCAGTCCGGTCATCCCGGCACACCTCATTACTCAGACCAACTGCAAGCTTGGGCGAACGGTGAATATCACTTCCTGTCCCTCGACCGCGATGCTGTTTCCAAACTCGTCGTGGAGCGTCTCACGCTGTGCCAGGCCCACGGCGAGCGACCGGAATGAATGAGCGAGCTACACGGCTGACAGTTTTCAATCGTAGGAAGTATTTGGAGTTTGCTGTCATTGGACAGACCGCCCGACGCATTGTCGCGGGTTGCTGGTGAAGTTGCTGCCGGACGGCGGCTTGGGGCCGGTCATCAACTTGTCGTACCACTGAAATCGCACCGATTGCGTGTCGAACGCATCCTACTTCGTCGGTTTGAACGACTCGAACACGTCGGCCAGGACTTTGTCGGCCAGGCGGCCGAGTTCTTCGAGAATCAGCGGCTCGGCCTCGGGCAGGAGCGGTGACATGTTGGGTTCGTAACCGCCGTATTGGTGCGACTCGGCCGTGCAAATGTATCCGAGGCTGTCGTTCGCGTAGCCGATGACGATCGGGATCGCCCGGTCGGCGATCCGCTGTTCGATCTGAAAGCCGTACTCGACCATCGGCTCACCGGGGATCGTCAACAGCAGGAAATCACCGATGCGCAGCGCCTGCATCTCACAGGCCAGCGGCTCTTTCTTGCCGGGGAGTTGGATGACACTCGACGCGCACTTGAGTGGATAGATCGTCTTCCGTTTCGCCAGTTCTTCGCGCACGATGCCGCGGTCGGCGGCTCGCACGACGGCGCATCCCAGACTGCGGCCGGTCCACTTGATGTCCGCCTCATCTCCGCAGCGATAGGGCACGCCGGGAAGATTCGGCCGGATGTCGCCGGCGCAGCCTTGCAGAAACATCGCCCTGGTCTTCGATCCGTAAACGGTTTCCACAAACGTCTGAGCCTCACCCGGAAAGTCGGCACTGATTTTGGGGAAACCGTTGGGATGCGGTGGTGTCAGCTTGTCGCCCCAGGTGAAGACGCACGGATGGCAGACGGCGTGCATCAGGACAGACATCGGTTCGAGCGAACGGCCGTCGTCGAACCGCAGGACTTTCACGCGATGATCGCACGGGCCGTCGGGATTGAGTCGCACCACGGCGCGGCCGTTGATGACCTTGCGGCGGTTGATGTTGAAGTCGATGCTGTCCTCGCCGTAACCGATCGACACGGGCCGCATCTCTTTGACGGCCTCGGCAGTCGCAGCACCGATTTTGGCAACCATCTCGCGGCTCCAAGGTGTCTCGCGAGACCAGCCCGGTCCCGAATGATTGTGTGATGCCGCCACGAGGATGTTCTCGCGCGGCACCTCGGCCTTCTGGGCGATCGCATCCCGGAGCGCGGCCACCATCTCGCCGGGCGCGCCGATCAAGTCGAGCGTCACGATTGCCACCCGAGTCTGCTCATTGGCCAGAAGCAACACTCCGGCGCGGATCGGATCGCGGACTCCGTTCGTCGGTCGCACATGCCCGACGACCGGAGTCTCTGGCGGCGGAGTGATGTCGACCTTGGCCACGCCGGCACGCAGGTTCGATTCGACGCGGAATTGAAAGACGTCGTCAGCGAACGAGCAGGTTGTCCCAGCGAGCAGGACGAGGCTGACCACAAACGGAATCGAACGACGGTGAGAAGTCATCAAAGGTGTTCCCCCATTTCCGAGCGGCCGGAGCAGTCCTGGCGAGTGACGCAAAGTTACGGCGGTGAGGGATTCATCGTACAGAGACTTCGTCTGGGTGACGAATCTTCCAGTAGCCGCTTTGTGGTCTGTCGTGATCGCATCGCTCTTGCCAATGTCGCCGAAATCCTTCGCGGGAACGTCGCCCTCACCATTGGCAAAAGTCCCAGACCGCGTCGCCTTGACGCGAGCCGCTGCCATCGAACCCGGAACCTGCTAACAAAATCCGCGGGCTGGGTCATTTGCATTGAGATACGTGACTTTCCGACGTACCGTAAGACTTTCCGACGTACCGTAAGAGGTGTGATTGAATTCGTGTTTGGCTGTGTGAACCGCTGCAACGTGTCTGTGCCTCGCGTTTCGATCCTGCCAGTTTCCCGCCTGTAGTCTCACCGCCGATTATTCGTCGTCACGGAAGCGCTCACTCTCATGCGTGACTTCAAGATTTTTTCTGTCGTTCGCCTCTTAGGGACGTCGTTACTTGTCGGCGGATTCGTCGCGGAGGCGTCGGCTGACGAGGCCGCCGTTGCCAGCTCGGCCGTTGAGCCGGCGAAGGTGACTCCGAGCTTTACGAACGACGTCGTGCCCGTCTTGAGCAAGTTGGGTTGCAACAGCGGAAGCTGTCACGGAAAGGCGATCGGCCAGAATGGGTTCAAGTTGTCGCTGTTCGGTTTTGATCCCGACTTCGACTATGCGGCGCTCGTGCATGAAGGACTCGGCCGGCGGGTCTCGCCCGCCGCGCCGGACGATTCGCTGATGCTGCTCAAGGCGACGGGCGCGATGCCGCATGGAGGCGGAGTGCGGTTGACGCCTGCTTCGGAGTCGTATCGCTTGCTACGGCGCTGGATCGAACAAGGCTTGCCATCGGGACGAGACGACGAGCCACATGATGTGAAGCTGGAGGTCACTCCGCCCGAACGCATCGTGCAGGGACAGTCGCAACAGCAGTTGCGTGTCGTTGTGCAATACTCCGACGGCTCAACGCGCGACGTGACACAGGTCGCTCGATTCGACAGCCAGCATCCGGACATCCTGACCGTGACGCCCGATGGGCTCGTGCTGACCACCGGCCGAGCGGGCGAGACGTCGGTCATGGTGCGGTATCAAAACTGCGTGGCGACGTCGCGGATCGTGTCGCTCACGGAACAAGCGAAGCCAGAGGCAGCCTACGCCGCGTTCAAGCCCAAGAATTTCGTAGACGAATTGGTTCTGGCCAAGTGGCG
This sequence comes from Schlesneria sp., assembly GCA_031412755.1. GTDB lineage: Bacteria > Planctomycetota > Planctomycetia > Planctomycetales > Planctomycetaceae > Schlesneria. The sequence goes on from JANODP010000439.1 coordinate 8,229, forward strand.
GAAGCTGCACATTGCTCCGAGTGCCGAAACAGATGACGCGGAATTTCTGCGACGTGTCTTCCTCGACGCGATGGGAACGCTCCCCACGCCGCAGGAAGTCCGTGACTTCGTGGCGGATGGTGCTCCCGACAAACGAGACGCGTTGGTCGATCGCGTTCTGGAACGCGAGGAGCACTTCGATCTCTGGGCTCACCGCGTCGGCGACCTGCTCCGCAACCGCGTGGGCGATTCCAACGGCAAGGACAACACGATCGCGTTCGCCAAGTGGATTCGGCAATCGCTGGTCGAGAACAAACCCTATGACCAGTTCGTGCGTGAGATCATCACCGTCACGGGCAAGCGCAGCGATCATCCCCAGATGGATTGGTATCGCTGGGCAATCACGCATGAGAATCGCGTCGAAGACGCCGCGCAGGCTTTCTTGGGTCTACGCGTCTCGTGTGCCAATTGTCACAACCATCCGTTCGAGAAGATCAGCCAGACCGACTATTGGCAGTTCGCCGCCTTCTTCGCTCGCTTGAAGTCGGTCACCTACGGCAGCGTCGATGAACTGAGCCTCAACGAGAAGGGCGAGCTCAAGCACCCGCGCACCGAACAGCTTCTCACGCCCAAGGCGTTCGGTGGTCCGCAATTCGCCTACGCGGCCGGCGAAGACCCGCGTCTGAAACTCGCCGAGTGGCTGACGGCCGCCGACAACCCGTACTTCGCCCGCGCGATCTGCAACCGAGTGTGGGGGCATTTTCTGGGAGTCGGCCTCGTCGACCCTGTGGACGACATGCGCGCCACCAATCCTCCCAGCAATCCGGAACTCCTGGACGCGCTCGCGAGGGACTTCGTCGCCCACAAGTTCGACCTGAAGCATTTGATGAAGACGATTCTGAAGTCGCGAATCTATGCCTTGAGTTCCGCTCCGACAGACGACAACCGTGCCGACACGCGCAACTACGCACGGTGCTACTCGCGTCGGCTGCAACCGCATGTGTTGCTCGACGCCATCAGCAGCGCCACGGGCGTGCCGCAAAAGTTCGAGGACTACCCGGACGTGAAGAAGGCGATCCTGCTCCCCAATGAAAAAGCCCGCAGCGACTTTCTCGAAATCTTCGGCCGTTCCGAACGGACCACTCCGTGCGAATGTGAAACGAGCCTGGCTCCGAATCTCTCGCAGGTCTTGTATCTGCTGAACTCGGACGAATTGCAACGGAAGCTGTCCGCCAAAGACGGAGTCCTCGACGAGTTGGCAAAGCCTGACAAACCGACTGCCGAAGTTGTCGAAGACTTGTTTCTGCGCACGTTCTCGCGACGTCCGCGACCTGACGAACTTCAAGAAGCCGTCACACAGATTGAGAAGTCAACCAATCGTCGCACGACCCTCGAAGACCTCTTGTGGACACTGCTGAATTCCAAAGAATTCCTGTTCAATCATTAACGAGGCACCGCCTCAGACCGCTGAGACTGAGAGACCGCTAATCCGCGCTAACTGACGCTCATCCCTGAGAGACAGCTTCTCTCTGATGAGTGCCGATTGGCGAGGATTAGTGGTCCACATGATTTTTTGATGAGGAACTCAAACATGATTCCATCACTTCAACTCACGCGTCGGGGATTCCTGCAAGCGGGAGCGGTCTCGTTCGGTGGCGGCATCGTGACGGATCTGTTGCGGAGCGAAGCCGCCGCTGCTGGTGCCGCAGAGAAACGTAGCGTGATTCTGCTCATGCAAAAGGGCGGCCCCAGTCAGATCGACATGTGGGACATGAAGCCGGACGCGCCGGTGGAATATCGCGGCGAGTTCTCCAGCATCCCCAGCAACCTGCCCGGCTACCGCGTCTGCGAGCTGATGCCGAAGCTGGCTCAGATGTGCGACAAGCTGGCCATCTTGCGGACCGTGTACCACTCGATGATGGACCACGGCGAAGGGATGCACATCGCGATGACCGGCTACGCGCCGATCCGAAATATCAAATCGTCGGGACAACAGGCTCCCAGCATCGGCAGCATCGTGTCCAAAGAACTCGGCTGGCGAGCGGGCCTGCCCGGCTACATCGCCGTGCAAAAGGAAATCGGCTTTGGCCGGTCCGCTTACCTGGGCATCGCTCACGATCCCTTCGAAACATTCGGCTACCCGACGAGCGACAGTTTTCGAGTGCGCAATCTCCGCTCCAGTGAGGGCGTCAACGCCGCTCGATCCGAGAACCGCCGGGCAATGTTGGAGCGGTTCGATACCTTGCGGCGCGATGCGGATACCTCCGGCGCAATCGGGGCGATGGACACGTTCCGCCGCCAAGCCTTTGAACTGGCCACCAGTCCGCCAGTGCAAGAGGCGTTCGATCTCAGCCAGGAAGACGCGGCGACTCGCGAGCGGTATGGCCGCAAGAGCAACGCCGGCCAATCCATGTTGTTGGCGCGGCGGCTCGTCGAGCGGGGTGCCCGGTTCGTGACCGTCGCGACCGATTACGAAAAACCGTGGGACTCGCATGAGGACAATTTCACGGCCCATCGCCGCAACATTCCGGGCTATGACCACACGGTCTCCGCGTTGCTCGAAGATCTGGAGACCCGCGGCCTGCTCGGTCACACGCTGGTCATCATCGGTGGCGAGTTTGGTCGCACGCCGCGCATCAACGCCAAAGCCGGCCGCGATCACTGGCCGACTTGCTACACGACAATCCTGGTCGGAGGAGGCGTCAAACGTGGCATCATTCTCGGTGCCAGCGATCCGTTGGGCGAGCTGCCGAAAGAACGGCCCATCAGCATTCAAGATGTCTACGCCACGATGTATCACCTGCTGGGAATCGACTATACGAAGAGCTATCTGAATGAAGCGAACCGGCCCGTCCCAATCGTGAATTATGGCGAACCGATTGAAGAAATCCTTTAGCCAGCTTGCTCGCTGAGATCGCATCAGAATGAAACTGCTCTTGAAGGTCACCGTGGCAATGGCTGGCTGGTCGGCGCTGGCCGGAACAGCGTGCGTCGGCGCGGATGCCATCCGCATCGAAGTTCCGCTGCGATCCAAGCCGGTGGATTTTGGAGCGGAGATCGCGCCGATTCTGAGTGCCAACTGCGTGGCCTGCCACAACGAAAAGAAAGCCAACGGCGGCCTCGTTCTGGAATCGCCGCAGACGATTCTGAAAGGGGGCGAGCAAGGTCCGGCGGTCGTTGCTGGCCAGAGCACCGACAGCCTGCTGCTGAAAGTCGCCGCGCATCAGCAAGAGTCGGTCATGCCTCCGCCCGACAACATGGTCGGCGCGAAGCCGCTGACTCCCGCGCAATTGGGATTGCTCAAACTGTGGATCGATCAAGGAGCGACCGGCAGCATTTCCGCAACTCGTGAAGTCCGGTGGCAGCCGTTGCCGACAGGATATCAACCGGCCTTGGCTGCCGCCGTGACGCCGGATGGTCAATTCGCCGTGTGCAGTCGCGGCAATCGGTTGTCTGTTTATCACCTCCCGATGGCGAAGCAGACGACGACGTTAGTTGATCCTGGATCAAACGGGACGGTGGGTGAATCCAATTCTGATGTCGCACACCGCGATCTCGTCCGCAGTTTGGCCTTTGACGCGACGGGTGACTTGCTGGCCTCGGGCAGTTTCCGCGAGGTCAAGTTGTGGCGACGACCGCGAGTGACTCGCCTTTCCGAATGGGCACACGACGCGGCCATTCAATCGGTGGCGGTCAGCGCGGATGCCCGCTGGGCGGCAACGGGTGACGAGGGCGGTCGCATTCGCATTTGGGAAATCAGTACCGGCAAGACGACGCAATCCTTCGCAGCACATCAAGCAGTGGTCACGGGAATCGTCTTTTCGCCCGATGCCACCGCACTGTTTTCATGCGGCATCGACAAGTCGCTGCGAGCGTGGAACGTCGCCAACGGCGCGCCGCTCGGCAAGGCAATCGAAACGTCATCGCCGATTCAAGCCATGACGTTGGTCAACAAAGGCGAGTGGCTGGTGACCGGCGGCGACGACGGCATCGCCCGTGTTTGGGAAGCGAAGGCGATTCGTGAAGCCAGTGACGCGGCGAAGACCGTTCAAGAGATCAAGGCCCACGGCAGTGCGGTCGCGTCGCTGGCGGCGCTGCCCGGAGATGGCAAAGAGTTCCTCACCGGGGGCGCGGATGGTTTGGTTCGTCGCTGGCAGGCCGAGACCGGCAAGCAACTCAGCGAACTGAAGAACGACGGGCCGGTCGTCGCATTGGCGATCCGTTCCGATGGTCGTCGCATCGCGTCGGCCGGAGCGAATGTCGTCACGCATTGGAGCGACGATGGCAAGCCGATCTCACAACTGAAGGACGATCCTCGTCTGGCCGCAAAGCTCGCGAAAATGGATGCCGAGATCACGTTCACAAAGGCCGCCATCTCTCACGCCCAGCAGGATCTCAAGAGTTACGAGGGACTGATTCGCATCTCGATGGTGAGAACCGAAGACGTGAAGAAGGCCGAAGAAGAACTGGCCAAAGTGCAGAAGACCCGCGACGAAAAGAAGGCGGCGTTGGAAAAGGTCAAAACGGAAAACGGCAAGGTCGAGCCTGCGGAAAAGGCCGTCGCGGACGCGGAGACCGCGGTGACGGTGGCCGGGACCGTGATCGAACGAGCGAAAGCCATTGCCGAACGGACTGCCAAAGAATTGGCCGACGCCGAGAAGGCAGTGGTCGCGCGCGAGGAACTGCTGAAGCAACAAGAGGCCGCCAAAGAAGCGGCGGTGACCGCGGCCAAAACGACATCACTCACGGCCCGTTCGCTCGCGTTTTCCGCCGACAACCATCGCTTGGCGGTGGGTTGCGAATCGGGCGTGATTCATTTCTTCGATGCAGAAACAGGCAGTTGGTCGGAGTCACAGGCAGACCATCAAGGCGCAGTCCGCGCGATCAGCGCCACTTCGGAAGGCAAACTCATCACCGGTTCTGCCGACCGCCGAGCGTTGGTGTGGAATGCGTCCAGTCAGTGGCGTTTGGAGCGTGTGATCGGCGGATTGAACCAGCCGGATGCTCTCGTCGATCGAGTGCTGACATTGGACTTCAGCCGAGACGGGCAATGGCTCGCAACCGGCGGCGGTGTTCCTTCGCGATCGGGGGAACTCAAAATCTGGAACGTCGCGGACGGACGTCTGATTCGCGAGATCAAAGCGGCTCACACCGAGACCGTCTTCGCGGTTCGTTTCTCGCCCGATGGCAAACAGCTCGCCTCTGCCGCCGGCGATCGGCTCATCAAGATCTTTGACGCTCAATCCGGCGAGACCATCCGCCGCTTGGCCGGCCATACCGGGCATGTCCTTGGTCTCAGTTGGAAAGCGGACGGCAAGCTGTTGATCAGTGGTGGTTCCGACAACGTCCTCAAACTGTGGGACGTCGAGAAGGGGCTTCCTCTGCGGACCATGAAAGGGACGACATACCAGATCGGCGCGTACAAGCGCGACATCACCACGGTCACATTCATCGGCGACAGCGAGCAGATCCTCGCCGCCTCGGGAGACGGAACGGTCCGCCTGCATCGCACCACCAGCGACAACGACATTCTGACCTTCACCGGTTCGAAGGGGTATCAGCACTCTGTTGCCGCGACGCCCGATGGCCGGTCGGTAGTCGCCACCGGCAGCGATGGCACGTTGCGAGTCTGGTCCGGCCACGTCCCGCAACCCAAACATCTCTTTGTGCCGTGAGCAACCCTTGCTGGTTCGCGTCGGATGGCAATGAACTACGCGTGCACACCACCGTGGACCGGACAGAGAGGCTCGCGCGCGACAATCACACGTTCGTCGTCTAGTGAAATCACGGACATCAACAATTGTCGCGAATGTGCCAAATCAAAAATCAGTCGAAATCTTCTATTGTTCTGGCCAATGTTCACCTTCATTGTCCGTACAATTGAGAAATTACTGTTCACCCATTCTCGATTCTTTTCGACATCGATGACGGCACCACCATGAGCCTCAGTCTCATCGGAGGTTGGAGTCTCATACACGTCAATCTGAAAAAAATCTTCAAAGGGCGGCAACAATTCAATCTCCTCCTTAAACACACCGTTCCTTGGACATTCGGATGTTCCTGCGACAATTCGGTGCAGGTTCTTTTGTATATCGTACCGTTTATGGTCCATCAGGTAGTATTCCCGCGGCGAAGTGTCCAATAGTGAGAATCCATTGGCTCGGGCGGCAGCTCCGCGTGCAACTGCTGTGAACGGTCGATGATGGACAACCTTGAGTTCGTCCTGTCTCAGACGCCGTTTGAGTCGCTTGGTGACGACGTTCACCAGTTCAGGTAGTTGACTGCTTCCGCCAGTGAAGTAAACATGCCGGATCATGTCTGGACGTTCGAGTTGCCTGCTCACGCCATAGTCAATCGTGCGGCTGACCGCTCCGTAGACTCCGTGGTAAAAGTCGTGACTTTCAAGAATGCCTCTCAGGTCGTCGCGTGACGTGGATCGGGTAACTGTCCATCGTCACCGGGTTGTGGAGATTTTTCTCGACACGTTCCCGGTTCGCGAGTTCTTCCTTGATTTTTCGGGCAGCGATCAGCATTTCTGCACGAAAGTTCACGTCGGCGGGCATGGTCCCGCGACTCGCCAGAAAATCCCGAACCCAGTCATCGACATCGTTTCCTCCAGAACTGTAGCAGCCCGTTGCAATGGTCCGTACGCGTTCGGCCGATGTGCCGACTTCTCCGAAGCAGACCCATGCAACGTCCGTTGTGCCGCCCCCGCCGTCAACAACGAGCACGTGATCGCCGGGCCGGATACTGCGACCGATCCCCATTGCCGCCGCGATCGGTTCCGCAACACACTCCGAGTTCTCGAATCCAACGTCCTTGGCAATGGAATCGAGAAATCCACAATAGTCGTCCTTCGCCTCGACCGGGAACGTCAACACTAACTTGGTATCTGCCGGGGGCACAATCTGCGCGGTCTGGCGCAAGACTTCACGAAGAAAGTCTGCCGCCGCCACGGACCAACATTCACCGGCTGTCTGGCGTAAAACCTCCCTCTTCATCGAGTGATAGGATCGCGTAGACGACTGTCCGGGTTTGCCGGATACGTCACGCCCCTCGTTACGAAGCTTTTCGTGCAACTCCGGATCCTTGGCATGGCGTCCGATCTTGATAATCCCGTCGCCTTCATAGGTAATTCGCGAGGGAATGAGGAATGTATCTCCGTCTTCCATCTGACCGCCGGTGTGAAATAGAGCGGAGTCGAGGCGAATGAGTTCGGAGCGCCCCCGGCCTCGCTCCATCTGGCAACCACCGTGTTCGTCGTGCCGAAGTCGACGGAAACCGCGTGACTCATTTAGTGCTCCTGGTGGGCGATGACCGTCGCCGTGTGAAGCGTCTCGTTCGAGTATTGCAGACCGACCAAGAGAATCTGGACCGGTTGTCCGGCAACCAGACTGTCGACACCGTACGGCTGGTGCCGTTCGGGGTCGAATGACGTGACCGTCAGCGCCGGCCCGATGATGGAAACGCCTTGCGGGATCAGCTTCTCGCGAAGTTCGTTGATGAGCGGCCGGGTGTGTTCAGCGAAAATGAACTGTTGTGTCCCGTTCGCACTTCGGTCTGACCTGCTTCAGGTTTTTCGGACAGTCGGAGTGCTTATTCTGGACTCAACCAGAAAGGGCATCCGATGGGAAAAGAAAGAGTCTTGGAAGGTCTGAAGAAGGCGCATCGGCCGCGTCGTCGGTACACGACGGAGTTCAAGTCTGAGGCGGTTCAGATGCTGCTGGACGGTCACACGGCGGCGAGCGTGTGCGAGCGTTTGGGTTTGTCGAGCCCGACGCTGCTGTATCGTTGGAAGCAAGACGGCGTGCGTCAGGGCGGGGTGATGGCGGTGGGCCTGGAGGCGCGGGTACGGGAGTTGGAAGCCGAACTGCGGCGGGTCGAGCGTGAGCGCGACATTCTAAAAAAAGCACTGAGCATTTTCGGCCGCGACGGATAAGAGATGTGTATGTTGGGATCGACCAGATCGTGCTGACCCAATCGTGTCGGGCCTCGGCGGTGTGCGATGTGTTGGCGGTGAGCCGGTCGGGCTTCTATGCGTGGCGCAGCCAGGAAGAGTCTCTGAGAGAGAAAGACGACCGGGAAATGGGACCGCTCATTGACGAGATCTTCTGGCGTCATCGTCGTCGTTATGGGGCGCGTCGCGTCTCGGTCGAGCTGTCGCGACGTGGACTGGCGTGCGGGGTGGCGCGTGTGGCCAGACTCTTGAAAAGCAGGGGTTTGCAGGCGATTCAGCCGAAGTCGTTTCGGCCCCGTTCGACGGAGAGTCGCCATCGTCTGGGGTACAACACGAACGTGCTGGCGGACCGTGCCGCACCGAAGGGGATCAATGAAGTGTGGGTGGGGGACATCACGTACATCCCGCTGGGGACGCGGACGAGTGACGGCCGCTTTGGCTATCTTGCATTGCTGCTGGATCTGTTCTCGCGGCGCATCGTGGGCTGGTCCTACCAAGACTCGATGGGGGAAGACCTGGTGCTCGCGGCGCTGCGGCGGGCCATTCGCGATCGCCAGCCAGGCGGTGGGTTGATTCATCACTCGGACCGTGGCGGCCAGTATGCGTCGCGGGAGTATCGCGACGTGTTGCGGCGATCGGGGATGGTGCAGAGCATGAGCGCGGCGGGGAACTGTTACGACAACGCGTTCATGGAGTCGTGCTTGGGGACGATGAAGACGGAGCTGGAAGTGGTGGAGTACCGGAACGGTGCCGAAGCGCTGCATGAGCTGGCTTCGTACATCGGGTACTACAACGGAGAGCGGTTGCACTCCTCGCTCGGGTACGTGAGCCCGATTGAGTTTGAACGCCAACAACCCGTCCACAAAAAAAGCACTTGGACTGTCCGCGCAAACTGAAGCACCTCAGCTCAGCAAAAGTCGGTGGAAGACCTTACGCTGGCGGAAGGGGCGGTCGAGCGACGTCGGTTGCTCATTGAGAAAAGGCGATCCCTGTATGTGGAAGTATTTCAGTCGTACTTGAACGAACAAGCGGTACTGGAGCAGCTTTACAGTACGTTGCAAAAGTCTCTGGAAGGTGCTTCCGGTTCACTGAAGCGATTGCGACTTGCGGTGTCGCGGGAAATCGACCTGACTGCCTGGGTCGAAGCCGGAGAGGTGTTGCTCGACCTGAGAAAAGATTCGCAGTTGCGAGGTCACGGAGCGTTGGAAGGGCATGCGGAGAGGTTGCTAACTACGGCTTGGCGAACCGGAACTGCGGAACAGGTGGGCGAGGCCATGCAGAATTTCATCAAGGAGATGTATCCGGAGATTCGCAAATCGATCCCTACGGATATCACGCCGGACAAATACACGGTCTGGACACAGCGGGTTGCGACTTGGCTCTACAGCACCGACCACGTCCAGATGCGGTACAGCGTGACCTACGATGGTGTCGCGATTGAGCAGTTGTCGCCGGGCACGCGGGGCATCGTGCTTCTCTTGCTCTATCTGGTTATTGACCAGCAGGACCGTCGGCCGCTCATCATCGATCAACCCGAGGAGAATCTCGACCCGAAGTCGGTTTTCGACGAGTTGATTCCGCACTTCCGAGCAGCCCGCAAACGGCGGCAGGTCATCATCGTCACGCACAATGCCAATCTGGTCGTAAACACCGATGCCGATCAGGTCATCGTAGCGGCGTCGGAACCAAATTCCGCAGGCGGACTGCCGACCGTGACATACCGCTGTGGTTCTCTCGAAGATGAGAAGATCCGAACGACGGTCTGCGAGATTCTGGAAGGCGGCGAACAGGCATTTCGGGATCGTGAAAAGCGGTACCGGCTCCAGCGCGAAAAGGAACTTGTGACATAACACTGCCTCGCTGACTGCAATTTCGTCGTTGATGTCTCGTCGGGCGCCGGGTGCTATTACCGGCAGCTTTGGGCCGCCAGTGTCTTTGACGAACACTGGCGCTAGGCGAGGTCACGACGACTTCAGTTCGCTCGCAGCTTGGCGAGGAAGATGTCGTTGCTGCCTCGATTGGGGATTGTGTGGCTGCCGAACTTGGCGGGGCTGCCGCAGGCTCCTGAGAGATACAGGTTGCCTTGATGGTCTGACACGATCGTGTCGGCGTGGTCGGTCCTGTCGCTGCCCGCTTGTTGGAACGACCGCAGAGTCCCGGATCGGTCGTACTTCTCGATGATCCAAGCAGCGCTGCTGTTGGGATTGATGGAAGAATGGGAATCAGGTGGCCAACACCGCTTTCATTCTTTCGGGCGCTGGTTGCGGTAATTGAGCCGGGCACGCGTCATGCGTTCGCGGAGGCCGCCTTGTTCGAGGAATTCCTGTTCCAAGGTCTTCAACTGCTGATCCAACAGGTAATTGGTCTGGTGAATCAGGCAGATCACAATGTTCGCGATCACGTCGGCAGGCCGGGTTTCCACAAACTCACGATAGATCTCAAACATCTGTGGAGTCTGGCGGCCAAGCTCGCGAACAAACAACGCTTCCTTGGAATCCTTGTCCCATTGCCGCAAGTCGCGGACTCGCAGGTAGTCGCGATAGTCGGCCAGCAGTTCTTCGAGACTGGCGCGGCCGACATTGGTCAGTTTGATTTCGGTTTCTTTGGAGGTCGACCCGGCTTTGCTCCCCGCCAAAATGTTCTGCTTGCACGACCTCGCCGCCTGAATCATCTGATCGATGGTACGGTCGCCCTTGGAAAGGAACTTGTGTGCGAAGCGATAAGGTGATGTCGTAAATCACTTCTGCTTTCTGGAAGGACAACAGCGTTTGATAGTCGCCGCGCGGGGGGAGCACGCGATTGGGGGCGGGTGGCGATGAATCATGGGATTGATGGGAAGCATGGGATTCATGATTTTCATCACTCCCCTGCTTCCCATCTCTCCCATTGGCTTCTGGTCCTTTTTTTCACAGCAGCCTCCTGATGGCGTCTGCACCTCAGCCGGCCCGGCGATCGCTACGACGATTACTCCGAGGCGATGCAGAACAGATGCTGTTCGCCGCGGATGAGGATGCGGTTCGAGGCCGGGACGGGTGAGCCGATGACGGACTCGGCCATGTTGTTCTCGGACAACAATTCGAACTTGTCGTTGGCGACGCTCGCGACGAACACCGTTCCGTCCTCGCGCGGGGCGTAGAGCTTGTCTCCGGCAACCAGCGGCGAGGCGTAGTAGTTCGACCGGTGCTTGGGAAATGCGCCTTCCCAGACCGTCTTGCCGGTCGCGGGGTCGATGCTGGCGACTTCACCGCGGTCGCGGACCAGGATGACTCGACCCTTGTAAGCCACCGGCGTGGGGACGAACGTTCCCACATCGTCTCGCATCCAGACATGATTGGTGGCCGTCACGTCTCCGCTTCCCGTCAACCGCACCCCATGCAGGCGCGGGATGCCTCGATCATTGCGGCCGTATGCGATCACCACCATGTCTCCCACGATCACGGGCGTCGCGATCGCCGGCCACAATTTGTTGCCGTCCGGATTGAAGTTGCCGCACGACCAGGACACCTGCCCATCGGTCGCGTCATGAATTGTGAGATGTTCAGCCCCCCACACCAGGATCGACTCCTTCCCCTGATGCTGAATGACCAGTGGCGTTGTGTAGCCGTGATCGCATTCGACGGGCGTCGAGTAATTGCGGGCGACCTTCCAAGCCATGTCACCGGTGGCTTTGTCGAACGCCGCCAGCCACGACTCGCCCTGGTGCATGCGAACCATGATGACGTACTTCTCGGTCAACACGGGCGAAGTGCCATGATCCCAAAACAACGTGTCCTTACCGAACCGCTCGACGAGGTCGGTCTTCCAACGCACCTTGCCATCGCGTTCGACCGCCGCGAACGTGCCACTCTTGAAGAAGACAAACACGGCCTTGCCATCAGTGACTGGAGACGCATTACTTCCCGAACCGTTGCGATGTTTGCCCGCGTTCTCCTTGCCGAAGACAGCCCGCCATTTCTCGGCACCGTAGAAGTCGTAGCACAACAGCGCGTCATTCCCGTCGGCTGGACAGGTCAGGTAGATCTTGTCATCGAGCAAGATCGGCGTTGAGCAGCCCTTGCCCGGCAACGGCGTTCGCCAGGAATACTTTTCCGAGTCGAACTTCGTGGGGTAGGTGCCGTGTTCGACGCTGCCATTCCCCTGTGGCCCGCGCCACGAGCGCCAGTCCGGGTGCTCGGCAGCAATTCCCACTCGCACGGAGAAGAAGACCAACCACGTCGCAGCCATCAGAGTCTTGTTAGGCATCGTGTCGAAATCCTTTGAATGTTGTGTCAGGGAGGCTGCCGAGAATACGGGGTTTTAGCCTCTGTTCCTACGAACCGCCAACTATCCCAAGCCTGCTCACTGCGGCATTCCTCGAGGTCCGGTGGCCAGGGTTCCGAGCAACGTATCACGCGATGAGTCCCTCGATCACCTGCCCGCCGAACTGGCTGAGCTGCTTGAAGCGGCCGGCGTGGTAGTAGGTGAGCTTGTTGTCGCCGAGTCCGAGCAGCCGCAACAGCGTCACGTGGAAGTCGCGGATGTGAGCCTTGCCTTCGACGGCTTGCATGCCGAGCTCGTCGGTCGCGCCGATCGTGTGACCCGCGTTGCAGCCGCCTCCGGCCAGCCAGATCGTCATCGCGTTGGGATTGTGATCGCGGCCATACGCCGTGCCGCCGCGCACTCCGTTGTCGGGCGTGCGTCCGAATTCTCCGCACCAGACGATGAGCGTGCTGTCGAGCAGACCGCGTTGTTTGAGGTCGGTGATGAGCGCGGCGATCGGTCGGTCCACGCCGCGCACCAGGTTGCCGTGAGCACGTTCGATGTAGTCGTGACTGTCCCACGATCCGTTGTAGAGCTGCACAAACCGGACACCCTTCTCGACGAGCTTGCGGGCCAGCAGGCACTTGCGGCCAAACGAATCGGTCGCGTCGTGGCCAATGCCGTAGAGTTCCCTGGTCTTCGCGTCCTCTTTCGTGAGGTCGAGCACTTCAGGGACTTGCATCTGCATGCGAAAGGCAAGTTCGTAGTTGTCCATCCGAGCGGCGAGTTCGTCATGGCCGGGATGTTGTGCGGCATGCGTGGCGTTGAGCCTGGCAATAAGATCGAGATTCTTGCGTTGGCGCGTCTCGCTCACTCCGGCCGGCGGCGTCAGGTCGAGAATCGGCGAGCCTTTCGCGCGCAGCGGCGTCCCCTGAAACTTCGCGGGCAGATAACCGTTGCTCCAGTTCGCCGCGCCGCCCTGCGGATAGCTGACTTCGGGCAGGACAATAAAACCGGGCAGGTCCTGATTGAGTGTCCCGAGCCCGTAATTCACCCACGCGCCGAGGCCGGGATCGCCGCCGAAGCGGTTACCGCAATTCATTTGATACATCGCTGTCGGATGATTCACGCTGTCGACGGTGCAGCCCCGGAAGAAGCAAATCTCGTCGGCAACCTTCGCGAGCTGCTCCCAATTCTCGGCCATGTCCGCGCCGCTCTGACCGTGCTTGCCGAACTTGAACGGACTTCGCACGTAGTAGCGCTTGCCACTTTCCATCGCGGATTTTTGTTTCCCTTCACGAACGAACTCTTGGAGGTGCAGCTCCGCCAGTTTGGGCTTCGGATCGAATGTGTCGATGTGCGAAGGTCCACCCTCCATCGTGAGCAAGATCACGTTCTTCGCCTTCGCAGGCAGAGGACCTGGCTGCGGTGCCAACTCGCTTTTCTTCGCTTCTTCAGCGAGCAACGAACTGAATGCGACGCTACCGAGGCTCGCCCCCAGACTGTAGATGAACTCGCGGCGCATCGGCGCATGCCAATCGCGAGTGCCAGTGCAGGGAAAGAAGTGGTTAGTCGACATAGGCGAACTCGTTGGAGTTGAAGAGCGCGAGACAGACGTCGGCGAGGGCGCGGGTATGGACCGAGACTTCCGTTGGCTGCAAGTCGGGAACAAAGTCGGCGTTGGCGTGCAATTTTTCGTGGAAGGAAAACTTCTCGCCGGTGTTCTCCTCGACGGCCTCGCGGCGCACTTCGAGCGGTGGCTTTGACGAGGTGGGTTTCGCGTCGATGAGCAACGCTTCGATGTCGCGCCAGTGAGCGAGGCAGGCTCGCACTTCGTCCGTGGTCGGACCGCGCGAGTAGGCCAGTTTGAAACAGCGAGCGATTGCTTGCTCATCGCTCCGAGTTTCCTTCACCGCGCGCTGGGCCAGCGCGAGCGCACGCGCATGAGTGCTCTGGCCGTTGAACAGACTGAAGACCTGCGGCGTGACCGTGGAGGCTTCGCGACGCTCGCAGGAGAAGTCGGGCGTCGGTGCGTTGAAGACTTCGAGCGACGGGTCGGGCAGGCCGCGAATCTTCAGCGCGTAGATCGAGCGGCGATGACGTTGCTGCGGCAGCGGATTCGGCGTCCACGCGGCGGCGAAAGTCCCCATCACCTGACGCGGTTGCAGCGCGGCTTCGAGATTGATCTCCGGACGGTTAGGAATTCCTCCGAGCGTGAGATTCAATTCGCCGGTCGCCGCGAGCATGGCGTCTCGCAGTTCTTCGGCGGTGAGACGGCGCGGTTTGAACGCGGCGTAGCTCGTGCCGGTCGGATCTTTGTCGGCAAGCATCGGGTGATCGGGATGTCGTGTGCTCCGACGATACGCATCGCTCGTCATGATAAGCCGGTGCATCGCCTTGAAACTCCAGCCCCGCTCGACGAACGTGGCCGCGAGCCAATCGAGGAGTTCGGGATGCGTCGGCTTCCTGCCCGTGCTGCCGAAGTTGTTGGGGTTGCCCGCGATCGGTTGGTCGAAATGCCAGAGCCAGATGCGATTCACGATCGCGCGCGTCGTGAGCGGATTCTCCGCACTGGCGACCCATTCCGCGAAGGCTTGGCGTCGACCTTCCACGCCAGCGGGGATCGACGTCTTCTGGAGGGCACCGAGGACACTCAGCACGCCCGGTTTGACCTTCTCTCCGGTCCCAAACGGATCGCCTCCGATGAGGACGCAGGTTTCTTCCAGGTCACCCGCCGTCAGGCGATTTGCGGGGATGCGAACGGGGGACGTGATGCTGACGACCTGCGGCGTCCGCCCGTTGTAGACGGCCAGTGCAAACGGCTCATAGCGGTCCAACTCCCACCGCAATCGCTCGAGCCCTTTGCGTGCGACACGTTCGTTGCCGTAATCCTGCGGAGTGAAGCCGACGTACTTCGGCGGGAACTGATTCTCGGGCACACCCTCTTTCAGTAGCGTGCTGCGGGCCGCGCTAAAGACGTCCTTGAATTCACGCCGCCGGTTGGCCGCCGGCTTGGTTGGCACATTTTCGACGATGGCGTTCCAACGCGCGGGATTGACTCCCTGCTCACGGAACCATGCCTGAGCCGCCGTCAGCAATTGATCATCGAGCTGAGCGAGCACGGTGAGATACTCGGCCCGCCGCAGCTCCAGATACTTCTTCTCTTCGAAACCCGTGAGATTTTCGCCCGGCAGAAACGGCGCGGGACGCTCGGCAAGCTGTGTGGTCGCGAACACCGCCTGCAACGAGTAGTAATCGCGCGTCGGAACGGGATCGAACTTGTGATCGTGACACCGTGCGCATTGCAGCGAGTGCGCGAGAAACGTTTCTCCGACGCTGTTGCTGACGTCATCCAGGAACCGCTGCCGCGCGACCTTCGCGACTTCCATTCCGGTCAATTCCCATGGCCCCATGCGCAAGAAGCCGGTCGCGATCAGCAGTTCCGGGTTTTGATCTTCGGACTTCGCGGCCTCGTAGAGTTCGTCGCCGGCAAGCTGCTCGCGCACGAACTGGTTGTACGGCTTGTCGCTGTTGAAGGCCCGTACGACATAGTCGCGATACCGCCAGGCGTTTCCGCGTTCGTAGTCATTCGCGAAGCCCGCCGAGTCGGCGTAGCGAACAACGTCGAGCCAATGCTGCGCCATGCGCTCCCCATAATGCGGCGAGGCGAGCAGCCGATCGACAACGCTGGCGAAAGCCTCCGCCTCTGACCGTGAGTCCTTCACGAAGGCCTCCACGTCTGCGGGCGTGGGCGGCAATCCGACGAGATCAAACGTCGCGCGACGAATGAGCGTGACGCGATCCGCCATCGGTGCCGACGGAACGCCCGTGGGAATTCTCGCGTTGATGAAGGCGTCGATCGGATGGAGGTCACTCTGCGGCGGAGTCGGCTTCGTCACGGCCTGATACGCCCACAAGCCGTCCGGTTTGTATTTGCGATTCGTCCACTCCATCGACAACCCGCCCGCCGTCTTCACCGAGATGCCATCCTCGGCCGACCATTTTTCCGCGTGAGCCTTTTGAATCTCGCGAGTCCGAGCCTCATCCGGCCAGGGGGCTCCGCCGATGATCCATTGCTTGACCCATTCCAGTTGTTGCTCCGTGAGTTTCTCCGAATCCTTCGGCGGCATCGCAGACCAGTCGTCGGATTTACGAGTGACTGCGAGAAAGAGCGGACTCTTGCCCGGCATCCCCGCGACCACCGCCGCGGCCTCGCTGTCACCCCCCTTGAGCAGTGCCTGCCGGGTACGCAGATCGAGCCTGCCCTTGATCTCCTTCGCGTCGCCGCCATGACAGGCGAGACACTTCTCCTGCAACAACGGTGCGATCCGTCTCACGAATAGCGTTTCGGTCTTTTCGTCCTCTGCCGCGGCATTGGAAGCACCCAGTGCCGCCAGGAGAAATGCGAATGCCGCGAGGAGAGGTCGGTTCATGGGTTCGATCGCGTATCGTTGGGCATGGGGACGAAATGAACTGAGCCCGGAGCCACAGTTCAGGTGATCGGGTTGTGGATGCTTCACGCGGCCTTTTTCTTCCCTTTGTTTTTCACCTTCGGCTTTGCGGAGTCACCATCGTTCTTCGTTGGCATCGGAGCGTTCACTTCGGCTCGCCAGGCGACGAGGCGAGCGTGGAGTTCTTTGGCCTTGGCGGGATTCTCAGTCGCCAGGTTCTTCGTTTCGCCGATGTCGTTGCCGAGATTGTAGAGTTCCAGCCGACCGTCTTCGAGAAATTCCATCAGCTTCCAATCGCCGATTTGGACAAGGCTCACCGGCGTGGTGCGCCAAGTGTCCGATCCGGCACCGAGATAGCCGGGAAAGTGTTGGAAGATGGCATTGCGCTGGAGCTTTGCGTTGGGATCGCGGAAGAGTTTCACGAGGCTCTCGCCGTCCAACACCTGCCGCGGTTTTGGTGCGCCCGCGAGTTCCAACATCGTCGGAAAAACATCCACGTGGATGGTCGGCACGTTGCACGTCGAGCCGGGTAGGGTGACGCCCGGCCAACGGACGACGAAGGGCTCGCGTGTGCCTCCTTCGTACAGGCTCCCCTTGCCGCTGCGCAGCGGAGCGTTGTCGGTGACGTCGCCCGCTTTCTTGATCCCTTCACGCACGTAGCCGCCCACGCCGCCATTGTCACTGGTGAAGATGAGCACGGTGTTGTCGGCCAGCTTCAAATCATCAAGCGTCTTCATCACGCGGCCGACGCTTTCATCCACCGAGTAAATCATCGCGGCGTAGGTCGCGTTGTTGTGGCCCCCGACTCCCGGCTTGGCTTTGAATTTGGCAATCAGCTCGGCCTTCGCGTCGTGCGGGGAATGGACGCCGAAATGCGGCAGGTAGAGGAAGAACGGCTGTTCCTTGTGCCGCGTGATGAAGTCGACCGCCTTGTCGGTGAGAAAGTCGGCGAGGTATTGGCCCTCGGGATAATCGGTTTTGGGATTGGTCGCGAAGTCGAAGTGCCGGCCCATGCTGACGATGGCCTCGTCGAAGCCGCGCTGTCCGGGAAGGTAGTCTCCCTGCTGGCCGATGTGCCATTTGCCGAACATGCCCGTCGCGTAACCAGCGGCCTTGAGTTGTCTGGCAATGATGTCGCGGTCGAGTGGCAGGTTGGTGACGTTCTCCACCGGCCGCAGCGGTCGTTTGCTCCAGTCGAAACGGTCCGTCCCACCAACGGTGTAGACCCCCGTGCGAGCACCGTATTGTCCGCTCATCAACGCGGCCCGCGTCGGCGTGCAATTCTGACAATGGTGATGGCTCAGGAGCTTCATACCCTGAGTCGCCAGCCGGTCGATGTTCGGCGTTTCGTAGTACTTGCTGCCGAAGCACGAGACATCCGTGTAACCGAGGTCGTCCGCAAGGATGAAAATGATGTTCGGCCTGGAAAGCAGCGAGGCTTCAGCAGCGTGAAGCGGGGACCATGAAGCCAGTGTCAGGGCGGTGAGGAGCGTGAGTCGTGTTTTCAACAGATTCACCTTGTCTTTGAGTTTGCCGGAATCGTTCTTAAAGCGGTTCATCGGGGAAATGCGTGCTGAGCGTTGAGAGAGAGTGAACATGCCGGTGTGATTTGGGGTTAGGAAACAATCCACCAGATCACAGGAGCCGGCATGTCCACGAGTTTGTTGTACCACGCGTTTGGGGTTCGGGGCTACGAGTACCGTTCGACGGCGTATGCGAAGGGCGGGGTCACAATGACCATCGAGCAGCCTCGTCAGGCGTTGTGTTGTTCGAGGTGCGGCGGTCGGCGGGTGCATGCCAAGGGGGGCGTGACGCGCGAATTTCGGTCGCTGCCGTTCGGCGCGTTGTTCTGGATGGTCAATGGAAACTTGTTACCAGCCACGTTCACAAATCTGAGGCTCTCCTCGGAATCAGCGAGAATGTCCCAATTGGCGTCCAAGCCAACGTCATTATCCGCTTCCAGACGCAGTGCCGTGCGTGGACCGTTGGAGTAGACGTGCAGCTTGGTTTGTGGATCGGTCGTGTCGATGCCAATGGCTCCTCCGATATACAGTTTTGCCGTTGCTGTCGGAGCAATGCGAAAAGGCTGCTTGAAGGAACCACTTTGAGTTTCAATCTCAAACCCACCATCGTCACCATAAACAGTCCATTTCTGGAGTGCCCCGTCGTTGTCATCGAAAATCAGCCGTGGAGATGGGCCCTGAAGTGTCAGCGTCTCGTCCGCCCGGCCCTGTCCACAGAAGAGGAGGGCGATGAGTACTGCCAAGAGGCATCGCATGCCATTCCAATTGCCACCGATTCGTCCGCTCCTGTTCGTCATCTTGGTTTCCCTCGTCTCACGATTCTCGAATCCGTCGACGCGAAGACATCACGCCATACCTCAATTGAGAATGGCATACTGGATGACCGTCTACAAGACGGGTCCATCTTTGGCGGGGCGGCCCTGCTCGATGCTTCCCACCACGTTGGACGTGCCACTGCTTGGTCGCTTTGGGGCCTACTCGCATTGCTTCTTCGAGGACTCCGAAGCAGTGGCACAGCCGCGTGACTCATGCGTCATTCAGTGGCTGGCCGATTCTTCCTCTCCCTCACCGGGATTGCCGCCGAACAGCGTTCGGACGTCGAAGAAGACCATGTTGATCGCGGGGACGACGACCAGCGTGAGGACGGTGGCGAAGATCAGGCCCCATGTGAGGGTGATCGCCATCGGGATCAGGAACTTGGCCTGGAAGCTGGTCTCGAACATCAGCGGCGACATGCCGACGACGGCGGTGATCGTGTTCAGCACGATGGCCCGCATGCGGAGCTTGCTCCCCGTCACGCTGGCCTCGAAGTGGCTCAGGCCGGCGCGGACGCGGTTGTTGATGAAGTCGACCAGCACCAGCGAGTCGTTGTCGACGATGCCGATCAGGGCCGTGCAGCCGATGACGCTCATGATCGTCAGGTCGTAGCCCATGATCCAGTGGCCGACGATGGCTCCCTCGATGCCGAACGGGACGGCGATCAGGACGACCAGCGGCTGAAGGTACGAGCGGAACAGCGCGGCCAGCAGGACATACACGATCAGCAATGACAACGGGAACGCGAGCATCATGCTGTCCATGAACTTCTTGTTTTCGAGCGTGGCCCCGCGCATCTCGACCCGCGCGTCGGGATGGAGTTTTGTCAGTTCGGTGTCGATCCATTTCTGGAGCGACATCGCGATCTCGTTCGAGTTGTGGCGGTCATCGACGTCGGCGTAGACCGAGACCGCGCGGCGCAGGTCGCTGCGATGGATCGAGGCGAACGCCCGGTCCTCGGTCAGCTCGGCCACCTCGCGCAGCGGCACCCAGTGATGGCGGCCGACCCCCGCGGGCGTCGGGACGTACATCGATTCCAGCGTGGCGTCGTCGTTCCGGTACTCCTCGGGATAGCGGACCATGATCTTCACGTCTTCGCGGTTGCGGGTGATGCGGCGGGCCTCGCGGCCGTAGAAGGCGTTGCGGACCTCGTTGCCCAGCATCGAGACGGTGATGCCGGTCGGCCGGGCCGATTCGCGCAGCCGCAGTTGCACCTCGCGCTGCCGGGCGTTGACGTTGTCGTCGATGTCGAAGACGCCGTCGTAGGTCGCGAGCTTCCGGCGCATCGTCGCACCGGTGGCCATTGATTCCTCAAACCGGTCGCTCGTGATCTTGAGTTCGATCGCCCGGCCGGCCGGTCCGCCGTTGAGCGAGGTCCACGCGACGGAGTTCACGCCGCTCAGTTTCTCCGCTTCATGCCGCAGTTCCACGAGAATCGTCTCGCTGGTGCGAGACCTCTTGCCAGCCTCTTTCAACTCGACGATGAGCTGGCCCAGGTGCGAGCCGAGGTTCTCACCGACCGCCCCCTCACCGGCAATGTCCACCTGCAGACCGACAAACATTTGAACATTGACGACTTCGGGGAGCGAGATCAGATGATCGCTGAGTTTTTTGAGCCGATCCTTGGTCTCAGCGGCGGGCGTGCCGACGGGCATCTCCAGCGCACCGACCAGCGTTTCGCTGTCCATCTTCGGCACGGGGACGAACGGCACAATGCCTCCCCAGTAGAGTCCCATCGTCATGGAGAGCGTTGCCACCGCGCCGGCCAGCGTCACGTATCGCCAGCGCAGCAGCAGCCGGATCAGCCGGTCGTACCAGACATCGACGACCCGATCCAGAAAGGCATCCTTGAGATGGACGATGCGGTCACGCAGCACTCGCCAGTTTTTCCGGAGCGGGGGACGTGAGTCCCCTGAAATCACGATGACTGTCGGTACGGCCGGGTTCAGGGGACTCACGTCCCCCGCTCCGGAAGCTCCGGAAGATCCGAAAGAAGGGACTGGCGGCTCAAGGCTGCCAGTGGCCCCCGACGTCGTGAGCGTCTTCACGACCGCGACCGCCGTCTCCGAAACCGACTCGCCCGTGTGTCGATGGCGGTAGTGCAGCGTCTTCACGTGGCCGAGGTGACACGGCAGCATCACCAGCGCCTCGAGCATCGACATGCTCATCGCGGCGATGCAGACGAGGGGCAGTTCCTTGAGGAAGTCGCCCAACTGCCCCTGAATGAACAGCAGCGGCACGAAGCCGCCGATCGTCGTCCCCGTCATGACGACGATCGGCCAGAGAACTTCCTCGGAGCCGAGGATCGCCGCCTCATCGGCCGGCATCCCCGCTTCCATGTGGCGATAGATGTTCTCGCCCATGACGATCGCTTCATCGACGTCGATGCTCAGCACGATGATCAGGCCCATCAGGCTGACCAGGTTCAGCGTGACCCCCAGCAGCGACATCATCATAAACGTGCCGAGAAACGTGACCGGCAGACCGGCCGCCGCCCAGAAGGCAACGCGCCGGTCGAGAAAGACCATCAGCGCGAGCAGAATCAGAAACAGCCCCTGCAAGCCGTTGTCGACCATCAGATCGATCCGGCCCTCGACGAACCGGGCGAGGTCGGTGTGCAGGGCGACGTGAAACTTGTGGTCGAACGGTTTGGCGCGGCTCTGTTCGTAGAACCGCTGCGGGTCGGCATGTCCCACGCACATCCCGACGACGCGCGCGGCCCCGGCCCAACCGATGGCGAACGGTCGCCAGTACCAGACCGCCTGCCGCGCGGCCTCGAAACCGTGCGGATCGAACGGCAACTGCTGCTTGCCCAGCACGTAACCCTTCACGAGTTGCGAGATCCGGATCGCATCCTGCTTGGCCGACTGATAGACCACGCAGTTGATGCTCGGCTGGCTGTTGAAGAAGCCCTCCTGATCGAGATCGACGAACGCATCGTGGATGGTCGCGACATCGGACAGATAGACCGAGCGGCCATCGGGCTGGCTGCGGATCAGAATCCGATCGAGGTCGATGCCGCGCTGCTCTTCCCCCAGCGTGCGGATCGAAATTGAGCTGCGGCTGCCGTCGATCTGGCCGCCGGTCACGTCGAGATTGGCGGTCCGGATGGCCGCCGCCACCTCGTCGAAGGTGATGTCGTACTGCATCAGTTTGGCGGGCCGGATCTCGACGCTGATCTCGTCGTCCCTGGCTCCCGACATGACGACGTCGCTGATGCCGGGCAACAGCAACAGTTCATCGCGCAGCGATCGCGCGGCGCGTTTCCGGTCCGCGTCGCTGCCCGGCCCGTACAGCGCCACGGCGATGATCGGCAGTTTCGGTTCGAGCTTCTTGATCGTTGTCTTTTCGGCGTCCTCGGGCAGGTCGTCGATCGCGTCGATCTCGGCCTTGACCTCCTGCAACACGCGATCGACGTTCCTCAGCCCCGCGACCAGCGTCAGCTTGACGACGCTCATGCTCTCGATGACGGTCGAGTCGATCTTGTCGACCCCCTCGACGTTGCGCACCGCTTCCTCGATCTTGATCGTCAGCGCCTTCTCGATCTCCTGCGGCGAGACCCCCGGATAGATGGTCGTGATGAGCAGTTTTTCCGGCCGCGATTCGGGAAACATCTCGCGCGTCATCGTGAACGCGCAGAGACTGCCGCTGAGCAGGATCACGCACATCAGCAGATTGACGAGGATCGGATTTCGGACGCTGAACCGGGGAAGAGACATCGGAACTCAAGCGGGCTGACTGACGCGACGGAATCGGAACGAGTCTTTCAAATCGCCCGGATTATAGGAGCCGCACGGCACACCGGCGACCGACTCGGGGCATCAGGCGGAGGGTGCGTGGAGTCTTGGGGAAACACCGTGTGGGGGGGAGGCGGTGGGG
>JANODP010000440.1:0-27360 GCA_031412755.1 Schlesneria sp.
CCTGCCCGGGGCAAGTTTTCCTGAGACACGGGCAGGTAAAAAACCTGCCCCCACGAATTACTCAACTTTGATTCGCCTCGGCGATCCGGCGCAGCATCGGCAGGTAGTCGGCGACCGTTCGGACCGGGTGAGAGCCCGGTCTGGGATAAGACGGCGGAACAAATTTCGGTCGGAACAACTCGTCCAACCTCGGCCCGGTCACATCGCGCTGATCGGCGTACCGCCGCACGAGAAACGTCAACACCTTGACCTGAATGTGACGCCGCCACGCCTCGAACTGATGCGGATCGTCGCGCAGGGACGCTTCGAGCCAGACCAGATGATCGAGCCATTGTCGAACCACGGGCGCGACAGATTCCGGTCGGTTCGGAGACATGGTTCGGGCCTCGGACGAGTGATGACTCGCAACACGGACGCCATGATAGCCGGGAGAGGCCGACGACCGCAGCGCGAGGTTGTCAACGGCGACTCGATTTCGTCGGACCGCTCAATTTGGTAAGAACCCGTCCGCCCGATTTTTCGAGAACTTCGACTCTGAGATTTGAACATTTGAAGAGGACTCGTCGATGGATTTGCTCAGCACGTTGTCCGGTTCGCTCATGGAAGGTTTTTTCCCGGCGGGATGGAATCTCGCCAAGATCGATGCCTGCGTCGATCCCGATCCCGCAAACGTCGCCGTTCGTCAGAAGTGGTGGCACAAGCAGTTTCAATTGATGCCGTGCGGCAGCCTCGCCGACTTCGACATGATGCTCGGGCACGAGATCGCCCTGACGATCAAACAGAGCCGGGACGCGGGCGAACAGTTGGCCCTCATCCTGCCCGTCGGCCCGATGGGGATGTACCGCTGGGCCGTGTACTTCCTGTCCGAGTGGGGCGTCTCGTGCGAGCACGTGCATGGCTTCAACATGGACGAATGGAGCGACGCCACCGGCAACACGCTCCCTCCGACCAACACGGGTGCCTTCCAGTACGCGATGGAACAGGCGTTCTATGGACCGCTCGGCAAGCTGACCGTTCCAAAGAAGCAGCGCAACTTCGCCACCAAGAAGCTGCTGCCGACCTATCCCGAAAAGATCGGCGAGCTGCGGGGCAGGGGAGCCAAACTGGGCGTGATCTTCGGCATCGGTCGCGTCTGTCACATCGCCTTCTGGGAGCCGCACTTCGCCGGTGAGTTCTCTTCCGTCGAGGAATGGAAACGGCAGACACACCGCCTCGGCGCGAAGCTGCATCCGCTGACCATCGAGCAAAACGCGCTGACCAGCTTCAAGAGCCGCACCACGCTCGTCCCCGCCTTCGCCAACACGATCGGCCCCGGCCTGTTTCTGGGCTGCGACAAGATCATCGGCGGAGCCGACGGCACGTTCGGTCGAGGCATGATGTGGCAGGGCCTGTCGCTCTGGATGACCCTGCGCCACGAGCCGACTCCGTGGATCCCGTCCACGTTCATGCCAACTCAACCCGGTCGCCTGTTCTTCCTGAAAGAACTCGCCGGCCCCCTGACCGCCGAATGCAACTGACCGCCGTGGGCGGTTTGTTGGCGTGGAGAGAATGAGGCAGGTCGGGACGCCGATCCGCCATGTTCGGTTTCCCGCCGGGGGCGGTTTGTCGGCGTGGATAGAATGTCGCGAATAGGAGTGCCGATCCGCCCTGTTCGGTTGCACGAGGAGAATGGTCCGAGATTGTGGCCAGCCGGCCGCGCGCAACCTCTTTCAGTGGCTTGCGTGCCGCCGGATCGGCCGTTATCTTTCTCGCTCCTTGAACGGCCCGTCCGGGAACTCTTCGGACGATCCGGCCCTCTTGGCAGAGTTGGAGTTGGCAGAGACAGAGGAATCGAACGTCATGGTTTATCGTCCACGTACCAAATTGAAGCTGGCCCGCAAGGCGAAGCGCTGTCCCAAGTGCAACAAGCTCGTGGGAATGCGGGTCCGCTGCAAGACTTGTCACAAGAAGTTGCGTTAGGCCCGCTGTGACTGCTGGCAACTGAGATCCGTTCTCCAAAACCCGTTTTCACCCTCGGCCCCAGCCGGCCGAATGGCCTGATCAAAGAAGAGTTTCACAATGCCCCGCACCGAACGAGATCGCGAAAAAGAACGCCGCCGCAAACACTCCGTCCAGTTGAAGAAGTTTGAGGCCCGATTCCGCAAGGCCACCAATCAGGCCGACAAGTTGGCGATCGCCGCGAAGGTTCGTCGGTTCAGCCCCATGGTCAATCTGGAAGAGCGAGCCGCAGCAGCAATGGTCGCCGCCAAAGCAACCGTCGCCGCTGCCAAGAAGAAAAAATAGCCTCGTCTGCCTGGCGCGCACTCGAGTGGACCCGAAACTGAAAACAGCACGGCCGGACGTACGTCCGGCCGTGCTGTTTTCATTCGAAAGCCAACTTCACTTGCGTTCCAAGAGTTCGTGGAACTCGATCGCTTCGAGTTTTGTCTTCTGCCCCACGATTCTGACGACAGCGGCGACCGACGTTCTCGTGGCATGAACCGGCTGATACAGGATGCGGCGGCCATCGACAAAAACCTCCGCCTGCCCTGCGAGACGGATGACACGAATCGTGTGCGGACGGGATTGTTGCGCCGCTTCCGGACGGTCGATACGAGTCGGGCTGACCGGGAACCCGTGGTCCAACAGAATGCCTCCGTCGTGGAGGCAACGCGCCGCCACATCCAGCGGATAATAATAATTCGTCTGCTCAAATTCGGAGTCGGCCTCCTCGTCCTCATCTTCATTCTCATCCTCAGCGTTACCGGTGGCCGTGAAACCGACCTGGACACCGGAGTCAAATCGTCCCGGTTTCGCCTCCAGGGTTTGAAACGTGACGCTCAAGTCCAGATCGCGAGCCGGTTCCGGCGGGGCGAACCCCAGCGACAGGTACTTCTCGGGCGCGGCAACCACCGTCAAGCCATTTCGCTCGCGCAGTTTGGGGAGCAAGCCGGAAGTGCCTGGCGATCGGCCGTAACAGCGCGGCAGCAAGTCGTCCCGGTAGCGATCGGCCGCGAGTCGGCTGGGTGCGGCCATTTTCCGCTCCGCCTCGGTGCGTGCGAGATGCATGTCGGCCAGTGCGCGAAACAGACGCGGTTCGTTGGCCAACTGCTGCGGAAACCGCTGGCACAGTTCGAAGGCATCGACCATTTTATAGTTGGCCAGTGCGATGCGCAACAGCGCGATCGGCGAGACCAGCGCCGCCTGCTTCGGTTCCGCCTCGCGAGCCAGCCAGGCCAGACCGACGGCGTCGTCGGGACGGCCCTGATTCAGCGCCACGACCGCGCCGCAGATGTTGGCCAACTCATCACGCTTGTATCCCGCTTTCAGCGCGTTGAACCAGGCCGTCTCTGCCAGATCGGGATCGGAATCGATGCAGCGGCAGCCGACGACCACGAACTCGTCCCACTTGGCATTGCGCCGCTCCTTGGATCGCAGGTACGTCAGTTCGGGTCGCCAGTGCGAGGCGATGTCGATGCCGAACCGGCCCGGTTCGGCGTTGACCGAGCGCGATCGTTTGTTGATCGCATCGTAGACCGTGACCTTGCGCCGCGCCTGCTGGTTGGGGATCGCACCGCCCCACAATTCGATCTGGTCGATCTTCGTCAGGATGTCACCCTCCTGCAGCTTGAGCGTGATGGCCTGTCCGTCACCGTTGACCCGGGCCACTCGAATGCCGTGATCCGGGAGCGGCGACTGTTCGAGCGAATTCAAATCGCCGAGTTCGTTCAGCACGACGCGCGCCCGCGTTTGATACGCCTCACCCTGGAGCCGCTCGCGAAACTCAACGACCTGTTCCGGCTTGGACCAGACGATGGGATCAACCTCGGCCGCACTGGCCGAGACCGTCCAAACGAGTGAGAGACTCAACCGCGCCATCGTGCTTCGCATCATGATCTCCGCAATCAGAACAGAGTCTTCATTGGGGCAGAACGACCAACGGCCCCACTCACCCGCGAACGCCGCTTCGATTGAGGGCCATTGGCGGGGCGAGTATACAGTTCACGCATCGTTTCCAGCCATTCTCCCGCCTGTCGAGGCACTCATGTCAAAATCGTCGCTCGCCGTGGTTGTGCTGACTTCGTGGATCGTCGTCGGCATCACATTGAACACGGAATTGTTGGACGCACAAGGCTCGAAGCCGAAAGTTAAACCGGGGGCCAAGTCCGGCACACCGCCCAAGGTCAACGCTTCCGATGACGGATTGCCTTTTGTGAAAACCTGCAAGGCGGCCACGGGACTGGTCAATCGCCGCGAGTACGGCAGCGGCTCGGCCTTCTGCATCAGCACGGACGGCTACTTCCTGACGAACCGTCACGTCGTCGAAGGACTCAATCCCGGCGAAACGGTCGATGTCATCATGAACGCCGGTGAGAAGACCGAGAAAATTCTCAAGGCGAAGGTCATGCATCTGTCTGAGGAGGAGCGGGTTGACCTGGCGATCCTCAAGACGGACCCCTCCAAGGAATTGACGGCCCTCAATCTGGGAGACGACTCGAAACTGCAGGAGACGGCGGCCGTGACGGCGTTCGGGTTCCCGTTCGGCCGAAGTCTGGCATCCGCGAAGAACCAGTTTCCGAGCGTGACCGTGACCTCGGGCCGGATCAGCGCACTGCGCCGGAACGAGAACCGCCTGGAAGCCATTCAGGTGGATGCCGCGATCAATCCCGGCTGCTCGGGCGGGCCGCTGGTCGACCGCCAGGGGAAGGTCGTCGGCGTAATCTTCGCGGCGATACCGTTATCGGGCATCTCGTTCGCCGTGCCGGTGTCGCGCGTGAAGGATTACATCAAGGCACCGCATCTCATGGTCAAATTCCCAAAGGTGCGTTATTCCGAACGCTACAACCAGCAACGGATCGCGATCGAATTCGTCGAACTGACTCCCTCGACAAAGCCTGTCTCGATGGAAGTGACAATTCGGGGCGTCGACAACAAGCCGCGCACCGTGCCGGTTGTGCGAAACGGTTCGACGTTTGAGGCCCAGGCGGAATTGTTCATCAAGCCGACGGTCGCCCCTCCGCTGACGTTGAGAGTCTGGCGGGGAAAAGCCTCGACGCTCGTGCAGGTTCCCGATCAGTCGGTTCAATTGGGTGCGAAGCGACTGTTGCTGTCCGAGTGCCGACTGGTCCAACGGCGGCCCGACGCGCACCTGATCACCTCGCTCGACGGCGAAAAATTCTCCGCGTCCTCCGCCGATCTGCCGCAAGTCAAAAGCGACGGGGGCGAGATCGACCTCAAACTGGCCGACCGCATCCAGGTCTTTTCAAGCGACGAGGCGGACGGAGAGATTTCCTTTGAAGCGGTCGCCAAGCGCGACGGCAAACCGATCACGACGAAAAGCGGGCAGTATCGCTGTTTCGGAATGCCTCGCCACGGCGCGGGTGAGTTTCAGGGGGATCCTGATCCCGACGAACTCCCCCCGGGAAGCATGACGATTGATGCCGTCATCGACGGCCGATCGACGCTGTACGTCGCTCCGAATGGACTGTTCTGGCAACACCACGAGGGGGAATTGCCAGCCTGTCCCGACGGCACCCGCTCGGCCGTGATGGTGAACGGTCGCAAGTGTCGGCTGAATTGGCAACGCGACTTCGACGGCGAAATGATGTCCAATCACACAACTCTCAAACTGGGAACGGCGATCTACGACGCGAAGCTGTTGTCGCTGCGAGATCGTCCCGACGGGCCTCATAATCCGATACGCGGAGCCATCAGTCTGGAGCAACCCTCGTTTGACGACAACTCGTTGAAGGTCACCCTCAGAGACACCGCCGCCGGTGCCGGGCACTTTCGGGTTCATCTGAGACCCACCACTTACTGGATGATTCCCGAGCCGGTCGCCCCGCGCCTCAAACCGCCCACGTCGGCACGATGGACCTTTGACGACGACCGGTCCGACCGGATTCAGGATGCCACCGGGAATCAACACGTCGGCCACGGCCCGTTCCCCACGATCGTTCCCGGCAAGGTCGGGAATTCGCTGGCACTGGACGTGGGCAGCGTGAACTGCGGCAACATCGGAGACTTTGAAAAGACCGACGCGTTCTCGATGGGTGGTTGGGCCTGGATCAGCAACGGCACCGTTTTCAACAACGTCTGCAGCCGGATGGATGGCCGAGTTGCTTTTCGTGGATATGACTTTGGCATCGACGGCGACAAGCTCGGATTTCAGTTCTTTCACGACGCGCACGCACGCAACGGTTTGAGCGTCAGGTCCGCCGAGTTGTTCAAGACGTTTCGGTGGTATCACGTGTTTGTGACGTACGACGGCAGCGGTAACACGGCCGGCATCCGGATGTACATCGACGGTGCTCCCGCCGAGTTCGTCGTCCTGACGGATGCCTTGGCGGGGACCACCCGTCTCAACGTACCGTTCCGGATCGGCCATCGTGAGATCGGCTCGCCATTCCCCGAGCCGATGCACGGCATGGTCGACGAAGTCCGTCTGTACTCCAGAGTGCTGCGTCCCGATGAGGTTCTGACTTTGGCGACCCTCACCAAACCGGGGCCGAGTCCCACCGAGCCAGCTTCACTCCGCGACAAACTCGTCGGAGCCTGGTCGTTCGACGACGTGACGCAGGAGAAACTCAAACCGACCGTCGTCAATGACTCCGGGCCCAACAAGCATCATGGCACAATTGAATTCAAAGACCAGGATGTCACGTTCGAGGCGGGCAAGTTCGGCAAGGCCGTCAAGCTGAACAACCGCGTAATCCAGTTCGGCCTCACCACGGGCGACTTTGAACGCACCGATTCCTTCTCGTATGGCGGTTGGGTGCGCCGCACGAACAAGTCCAATCAGGCAATCATCTCTAAAATGGAGCACCGTGGGCCGTATCGAGGCTACGATCTCATGATTCAGAACGGCAAGCTGCGCTTTGGGCTAAGCTCCGTCTGGGACGCGGGGCAGCATGAACCACAACGGATGTTGTTGGTCTTGGGAACGGATGACATCTCACCCGACGTATGGCACCACGTTCTGGCCACCTACGATGGATCGAGCAAGGCCGCCGGAGTTTCCCTCTATGTCGATGGCCAGCCCGCCAAGTCCAAGGCCGATTACGACAATCTGGACGGTTCGATCCGCACCGTCGCGCCGCTGTGTCTCGGCAACCGCTTCAACGATCCGGGCGGCGCTTATGACGGCTTGATCGATGAAGCCGTGATCTACGCCCGCTGCCTCACCGTCGACGAAGTCCGTAGCCTCGTCGCCGGCAAGCCCCCCGCCCCTTGAACCATGAAGGCGAAGAGGCAGCAGATCTCGTTGTGCGCGGGTCTCCTGACCCCGCACAGCGATTCGACCGCAGGCCTCCTCTTTCTTCTTCCGTTTGATCTGACCAGCCCGGATTATTCATGGCCACACACTAACCATCGATGCGGCGACCGTTTCTACGATTGCGACCGGTTTCATTCGTCGTCTCCTTCAATTCGTCGAACCTCTTCCATTCGAGAAAGGCTGGGGATTCGACGAATCGAAGGAGACGACGAATGGGAATTCCCCAATCTGGAAACGGGTTAGCCCGGAACCCTTTCCAAACATCGAGGAGACCCGTCTGTTGAAGTCGTCGTCGCATTGGCGGCTCGTCTGTGATTTCTACAGGGATCACGCAGTCGAGCCGTCCGTTCTGCATAACTCAACCGGCGGTTACGGGGCCGCCCTGTCCGACCAGACTTTCTGCGATCCCTCGACCCTTAATGGACCCCCAAGTTCCTTTCCGTCTCGGACGATGATGTAGGCATCGGCACCGGGTACGCTGTCCCAGCGAAGTTTCGCCAGTCCGTTGGCCGGGGTCCCTTTCGAGGGACTGGTGCGACGACCCTGGACACCGACGGCGATGATCGCGTACTCGTGTCGTCCGGAGTCATCGTCACTCAGTACGGTCGGCGCGGCCGGGGTTGAAATCTTCATTTGCTGCAACTCACCTCCCCAGAGTTGAAGCACGTCACTCGGATACGGCAAGCCGCCTCCACCGTAACCGCCCCCGCCAATCGACATCATCCCCTGACCGAGGATGGCATCCGTGAGCGGCTCGCCGTGCCCCGGGCGAAATGTCTGAAAGCGAATCCGGCCGGGATGGGTTGATCCGTTCCACTCCTGCAGCGGGACTTCGGACAGTTCCAAGCCCTCACCCTGGATGATCGCCATCTGCCGCCACGCGCCGTCGAGCCACACGTTCCACGAGATGTGTCCCGGCGAACCGCGTCGGCTCCCATCCCGTTCCAGGGCGTGAAACCGATCGTCAAACGGGTCGTCGATCTCCCCTTTGATCAGTCGGCTGCGCACCCACAGCCCACCCGGTCCGTCCCCCAACGATCGAGCGTAGATGCCGCGAGGAATCTGATGCGCTTCATAACCCTCCTCCCACGGTTGACCGGTGTCGGAGACGATCAATTCTTTCCGGACGATCAGCCGATCCACCTCCAGCACCTTCGTCCGTTCGGGCGCGGCCTGCATCAGCCCCCAGGTCGTGGCGACTGAGATGACGACGGTCACGATGCGGTCTTTCATGAATTGGTCCTTCCGTTCTGGGGATGATTCCATACCGCGCACGGTGAAAACGGACCGTTTGGCCGCGACGCCAACGGCGTCCGCGCCAACGGCTCGATGACTCGTTTCACTCACACCGTTTCCGGAAGCTCGTAACCTTTGCGGCGCGGGCGGTCGAGCAACCGGTTCGCTTCGTCGTCGCCGGTGAATCGCTCGGCCACCGGATCCCAGCGCAGGTTGCGACCGAGAAGGCGGCCGATGTTGCCCAAATGACAAACGGTGGCGGTGCGATGGCCAATCTCGACGTCGGCCACCGGCAGGTCACCAGACTTGATGCAATCGATCCAGTTGTTGAGGTGGGCTTGGACGTAGGACGGACCATCGGGAAGTTGCACGTTCTCGATCAATTCGAGGGGATTGCTGTGGACGCTGCCGCGGCGAATTTCGACCTTGCCCTGCTCGCCAAAGAAAATCGCGCCGCTGATCGGACCGCTGCTGAGTTCCACCACCGTGCCGCTGGCATATTTGAACGCGAGCGACGGGCTTTGGCAGATACCGTTGCCGCGCGCGGGTGACTCAGGTTCCGTGTAGCGCGGTGGGTCGAGCGGTGTGCCATTCACCCGGACTTCGACCGGTCCGGTCGCATCGGCTCCCAGCGCCCACTGCACCTGATCAAAAGCGTGACCACCCCAGTTGCCCATGGTGCCGGCACTGAAGTCGCGACTGACCATCCAGCCCGGCGTCCCTTCGCAGCTATAGAGGCTCAAGTGGTAAGGCAGTAGGCGCGAAGGTCCGCACCACTGCTCCCAATCCAGTTCGGCCGGAATTGGCTGCGCGGGGAACTCACAAATCCAGGGACTCGCCAGATTCGGCGCGACGACGCGAGTCACTTTGCCGATGCCTCCACCACGGATCAGCGCGCAGCCGTCTCGATTGGGGACCGTCGACCGCTGCTGACTGCCGACTTGCACGATGCGACGGTACTTGCGAGCCGCCTCGACCATCCGTCGTCCTTCGACAACGCACATCGTCATCGGCTTGTCCACATAAACGTGTTTGCCGGCCTGGCAGGCCGCAATCGACATCAGGGCGTGCCAGTGATCGGGCGCGGCGATCATCACGGCATCGACGTCTTTACGTTCGAGCACTCGTCGATAATCCTGGAAGAAGTCGCGGCAACCCATCTGCTGCGCGGTCTGCTGAGCGCGAGTGAGATGGACATCGCACGTCGCCACCACCTGAGCCCGCGGCACCGGAGCATTGAAGTAGCTCACGCCTCGGCGTCCACAACCGATGATCGCCAAGCCGACGCGATCATTGGCCCCCGGCCGATCACCCTGGGCCAGAGCGCTGCGCGAGATGAACAACGGAGCGACCGCTATTGCACCAGCAAGGCTGTGCTGAAAAAAAACACGGCGGGTCAAACGGCGTTGCATCGAAAAGCCTCCTCAAACGAGAAGATTACGCTCAGAGATCGCGTTCAGTAATTTGCCGCGGAGCGGCATCTGACGGTAGCCGTGGGTTTCAACCCACGGATGAAATGTCATTGGTTGCGTTTTGTCGCGTAGCGACAATTGACGGTCGATGGTTTCGAATTCAATTGTCGCTACGCGACAAATTACATTGGATCGCCATCCGATCCGTGGGTTGAAACCCACGGCTACCGTCGGGTGTCGCTCCGCGACAAAGGCGATTGCGGAAGCATCGGATCATTACTTCACTTCTCCACAAACCAAACATTGCGATATCGCACCTCGCTGCCGTGGTCTTGCAGGTTGATCGGGCCGGGTTCCGGACCTTCGGGCAGGGGCGAGGAGGTGGTGACGTGCGGCAGTTCTACGTTGTCGTGGATGACCACTCCGTTGTGCCGCACGGTCAGGCGAGCGCTTTTCGTCTTCTGTCCGTTGGCGAATTGAGCGGCCGTGAAATCGACGTCATAGGTTTGCCACGACAGCGGCGGGAAGGACATGTTGAGGTCCGGTTCCTTGATTGACGGGATGCCACCGCACTCGTGGTTGTGAGGCTTCAGTCCGAACGAATCGAGCATCTGCACTTCATAGCGGCTTTGCAGATAACACCCGCTGTTGCCGCGGCTCGGCACGAGCGGCCCAAACGGAATCTGAAACTCGATGTGCAGCGTGCCACTTTGATGCTTGAACTTGCTGGTCGCGCCTTGCATCAGCAGTCCGTCGTCCGTCATGCGCCCGTTCTCGAATTGGTCGGCGCGCTTGCCATCGAACAGCACGACCGCGCCCTTCGGGGGCTTGGCTCCAAGCGTGGAACTCTTGCGAACAACACGTTTCAGTTCGCCAACCGCCACATTGTCTTGCGCAGCGACCACCATCACACCGTCTTTGATCTTCGCCGTGTACTCGCCCGACTTGAACGTGGTGACGCCCTCGACCGTTTCGCCGTCGTGTGGCGTTGCTTCGGCCCTGTCCCAACCGTCACCGGGCAATCCGCCGTCCCGCCACACCGCGCGAAATTTTCCCTTGCCAAGCGCGATCACCTGGACGCCGATTTTTTTCTTGCCGTCAGGTTTGGTGACTTCGCCGCCATACTCGCCCTGAACAAAAAAGTCCGGATCCTTGACCGCGACGTCCTGCGACTCGGCGGCGCAAAGGCTCGCAGAGGGCAGGGCGACAAGTAACGCAACAGCCAACAAACCTCGAACGGCACGAATGATCATGAGAATTCCTCGGTGATGTCTCTGGCGTCCACGGCGAAGTCTAACGCTGCCAAAACGCGGATTCGAGCGGGACAAAGAATCTCGCCGGGTGGTCCCGGCGCAGCTTTGAGCGTCCGGGCCGCAGGCAATGTGAGGGGGAACCAACGAATCGTCGTTTCCTACTGGCCGTTGTGATCTCACGACCCCACCAACAGTCTCCCCAAAGTCGGCCCAATTCTGCGGGGCGAGTTAACAATCGCGGTCTGACGACGGTTGAAACGACAGCAATCAAGGTAGCATGAGCCAATAGCGGTCGATTGTTCAGACCCCGTCGTCCCGCAGAGTGCATCTTTCCTCGTAGGTTCTCCCATGAACGCTCACGAAATCCCGCGAATGCTCCGCCAGAACGAGCACACGAACCCGCAAGAAGGCCGTGTCGTGTGGGCTCTCGTGAAGTCTGTTTGGTTCATATCCCACGCGCTGGTGGCCGTCATCGGCGGCTATCTCACCTTTCGCTGGGATGCGGTGTTGTTGTCGTTCGTCTTCACCGTCGCAACGCTGTGCCTTGGTCATTCCATCGGGCTTCACCGCCTGCTCGTTCACCGCAGCTTTGAGTGTCCCCGCTGGCTCGAAGGCGTGCTGGTTCATCTCGGCACGGTGGTCGGCATGGGCGGACCGTTTCGCATCCTCTACCTGCACGACATCCGCGACTGGTCGCAGCGCCACGAGTCTTGCCATTCGTTCTTCATCCACCAGAACCCACTGTGGCGGGATTTCCTCTGGCAGCTTCACGGCGACATCCGGCTGGCCCACCCGCCCAAGTTCCAGATTGAGCCGCACGTCGCCGCCAACCGGCTCTATCAGTTCCTGGAGCGGACCTGGATGCTGCAACAGCTTCCGTGGGCCATTCTGTTCTACGCCCTCGGCGGCGTGAGCTTTGTGGTCTGGGGCATTTCCGTGCGAGTCACCGTTTCGTTGCTCGGCCACTGGCTGGTCGGTTACTTCGCCCACAACTCGGGACCGCGCGACTGGCACCTCCACGGCCACGCTGTCCAAGGCCACAATGTTCCTCACATCGGCCTGCTGACGATGGGCGAGTCATGGCACAACAACCACCACGCCTTCCCCGGCTCCGCCAGACTCGGTTTGAGTGCTTCGCAACACGACCCCGGCTGGTGGGTGTTGTGCGTCCTTCGCGCCCTCGGCCTTGCCTGGAACATCAAGCTCCCCTCCGACCTCCCCGAGAGACCCGAACTCGTCCGACTGGACGCGCCAGTAAACGAACACTCGATCAACGCACCACTGGCTGGACTCCGCAACGCCTGATCCTGCGTTTGATGCCCCGGCGAGTCGCTTCCTGGCCACCTCCACCAGCTTCCATGTGTGACCGTGTTGTTCCAGCGCCAGTGACGGCCTCCGAAAGAGCACCATGAAAATTCAGCATTGAGTGCGAGATTTTCAGGGGCGGATCGAATGCTGATCTACGAGGCCGATCCGAACGTGAAGTCTCCGTTTTGGACGTCGATCGTGATGCGGGAGCCTTCTTCGAACTCGCCGCCGAGGATCGCGTTGGCCAGTTCGTTTTGGAGGCGTTGCTGGATGACTCGCTTCAACGGGCGGGCGCCGTAGACCGGGTCGTAGCCCTCTTCGGCGAGTTGCTTCTTGGCGGCATCCGTGACAACCAGCGTGAAGCCGTTGTCTTCGAGGCGTTTTTGCAAACGGACCAGTTGCAGATCGACGATCTGCCGGATCTCGTGCTTCGTCAGCGGGTGGAAGACGATCGTTTCATCGACTCGGTTGAGGAACTCGGGGAGGAACTCCTTTCGCAGGGCGTGCATCACGCGGCGGGCGATCTCGGCGTCGTCCTCCTTTCCCGCAAGGTCCATGATCGTCTGGCTGCCGATGTTGGAGGTCATCACGACGATGGTGTTCGTGAAGTCGACCGTCCGGCCGTGGCTGTCGGTGAGGCGTCCGTCGTCGAGCAGTTGCAGCAGCACGTTGAACACGTCGCGGTGAGCCTTCTCGATCTCATCGAGCAACAGCACGGAGTACGGTCGGCGGCGCACGGCCTCGGTCAGCTTGCCACCCTCTTCGTAGCCGATGTATCCGGGCGGGGCACCGATCAGGCGGGCGACGGAATGCTTCTCCATGAACTCGCTCATGTCGATCCGGATCATCGCCCGTTCGTCGTCGAACAGGAACGCGGCCAGCGCCTTGCACAGCTCCGTTTTGCCAACGCCGGTCGGGCCGAGGAAGATGAACGAACCGATCGGTCGGTTGGGGTCTTGCAAGCCGGAGCGTGAGCGACGAACGGCATTGGCCACGGCCGTGACCGCCTCAGCCTGATTGATCATCCGCTCGTGGATGTGGTCTTCCATCTGCAGGAGTTTCGTTTTCTCGGTCTGCAACAGCCGCGAGACCGGGATGCCGGTCCACGTTCCGACAACCTTCGCGATGTCTTCCTGAGTGACCTCTTCACGCAGCAGCCGGTGGCCGTCACCGCCGCCGACCTGCGAGGCCCTTTGTTCGGCGAGGGCGAGCTTCTGTTCCGCTTCCTTCAACTTTCGTTCAGAGTCAAACGCCCGCACGAAATCGTCGTTCGCGTTCGTGCGCTGGGCCTGCGTGAACGCCTGGTCATAAGCCGTGCGCAGCTTCTCGATTTCTTCCTTCAGCGGGCGAATGCCGGTGAGTGCCTCCTTCTCGACCTGCCAGCGCGTCTTCAGCGCGTTGACGCTTTCCTCGCGGTCGGCGATCTGTTTGCGAAGCTCTTGCAGACGGGTCTTGCTGTCGGCGCTCGGCTCCGACGCGAGGGCCGCCGCTTCGATCTGAAGGCGGGTCAGGTTGCGAGTCGCCTCGTCGATCTCGGCGGGCATCGAGTCCATCTCCATGCGGAGTTTGCTCGCCGCTTCATCCACGAGATCGATGGCTTTATCGGGCAGGAACCGGTCGTTGATGTAGCGGTCGGAGAGGGTCGCGGCCGAGATGAGAGCATCGTCGGTGATCCTCACGCCGTGATGCGATTCGTAGCGCGACTTCAGTCCGCGCAGGATCGAGACCGTGTCTTCGACGCTCGGCTCGTTGACGAGGACCGGCTGGAAGCGGCGTTCGAGGGCGGGGTCTTTCTCGATCGACTTGCGGTATTCGTCGAGCGTCGTCGCCCCGACACAGTGGAGTTCGCCGCGAGCGAGCGCCGGCTTGAGCAGGTTCGCCGCATCCATCGCCCCCTCGGACGCACCGGCTCCAACAACCGTGTGCAGTTCGTCGATGAACAGGATGACCCGGCCTTCCGCTTCGGAGACTTCTTTGAGGACGGCCTTCAGGCGGTCTTCAAATTCACCGCGATACTTGGCTCCGGCAATGAGGGCTCCCATGTCGAGCGCGACAACCCGCTTCTCCTTCAGATTCTGAGGCACGTCTCCCTGCACGATGCGATGGGCGAGACCCTCGACGATGGCCGTCTTGCCCACGCCCGCGTCGCCGATCAGGACCGGGTTGTTCTTCCGTCGGCGAGACAGCACCTGAATGACGCGGCGAATTTCCTGATCGCGTCCAATCACGGGATCGATCTTCCCCAGACGGGCCAGCGCCACGAGATCCTTGCCGTACTTCTCCAGAGCCTGGTACTTGTCCTCGGGATTCTGATCGGTCACGGTCTGCGAGCCACGCACCGTCTTGAGGGCGTTCAGCACGTCCGCTTCCGTCACGCCGTTCAGCTTCAAGACGCGCTGAGCCTGATCGTTCACCTGCGTCAACGCGATGAGCAAATGCTCGGTCGAGACGAAGGCATCCTTCATCGCGTCCGCCTGCTGCTGTGCCTTCTCCAGCACCTGCATCGCGGCGGGACTCGCCCCAACCTGACCGCCGGAAGCGCGCGGCAGCTTGTTCAAGTCGGCATCAATGATCCCGCGCAGTTGGCTGACCTGGATGCCGATCTTCTCCAACAACGGCCGCACAATTCCCTGCTGCTCGTCGAGCAATGCCTTGAGCAGATGCAACGGCATCAACTGCGGATGCCCCTGCGACTCAGCGAACTGCTGCGCCGACTGGACCGCTTCTTGAGCTTTCACCGTGAGCTTGTCGGGACGGAAGGCCATGAGAAGTCTCCTGTAGGCGTCTTGTTGTACGACAGACCAAATGCGCGGCGGCTCTTCCCGCAGGCGGTGCGAACTTGAATTCGGTTTGTGCGGACGGAAATTTCGGAAATACTCAGGGCAGTGCTGACAGCCGGGCGGGTGTGATCGCCAGCAGACGATCGGCGAAGTTTGAATCTCGACGGCAGCGAGCATTCAGGGCGGGATCGGACTGCAATCGACCGGCAACAGACTCCGCTTGCAGTTCTTCACGCTGCACGAAGCGGGCGATCTCCTGAACGGCCCAATCGACGGGAGACAACGAGTTGGCTTTCCGGCCAGTCCGGTGGAATGCACCGCGATCTGCCAAACGTCGCCAAGCCGTGCGTTGAAGCCCCTTGTGAGTCGGCGGAACAAAGAACAGCGGCAACTCGAACTGCACTAGCGTAGATGACGAAAGGCTGAGTTGGCGATGCACGAGGTCGCCGTAGGCACTCTCGATGGCAGTCCAACCCCGGCCTTGCTTCAACATGGCAGGCGTAATGAAGTAGACGAGGCGTCGGCATCGCAGAATCGAATCTCGCAGCGCCTCATGAGAGTCTCGTCCCGTTGGGTAGTGATGTTGATCGAGCCAGCAAATCACCTGGTGACTTCGTAGTTGGTCCAGCACGGGCAAGACCAACGATTCGCGATCCTCCGCCACATGAGACAGAAATGCGTGAGAGCCGCAGATGGGCCAATGCTCGATCGTCCAATCCGCAGGCATGGCCGACCTCACACGGTTTGCAGGGGAGGGAAATCGGGCACCACTGGCGGTCGATTATGATTGACAAATTCGATCAACTCATCACCCGCTGCCGTTGGATGAGCGAAGATTTCATTGCGAATCTCCAAAACCCCGCCCTTTTGCATTTGGATGCACGCTTCGCGAATCTGCCCCAGCGTGTATCCCTTGTCGTTGAGAACGGAATACAGGGACTGGAACGCGACACCATATTCTGGCCGTCTCAAAGGATTGAACATCCAAAATGCCCGTAGGATGTCGCGGTAGATTTCGGGAAGGCTATCGACGTATTTAGCAGTGATGGCCATCTTGACATTCCTTTTCCGCTGACCTCAGTCTGGTGGGAGAACGGCCAGATTGTTCCAAGCCGTCTCCCACCGTTCAAGATCAACATCTGAGTCGCGCTGAATCAACTCTTCTTCTCAAACTCGGCGTCGATCACGCCGTCATCGGGCTTTGCGCCACCGGCTGCTGCTTCGGGAGCGGCTTCACCGGCCGCACCCGCTGCATTCTGAACATGCTGGGCGAGCGAGTAGCTGGCCTGCTGAAGGCTCTCGACGGCCGAGTTGATCGCGGCGACGTCGGTTCCCTTTTCGGCAGCCTTCACCTTTTCGATGCTCGCCTCAACGGCAGCCTTCGAGGCGGCATCGAGCTTGGAACCGTGCTCCTTCAAAACCTTCTCGATCTCGTAAACCGACATCGACGCCTTGTTCTTGGCTTCGGCCAACTCGCGGCGTTGCTTGTCTTCGGCCGCGTGCGATTCGGCGTCCTTCTTCATCCGCTCGATCTCGGACGTATCGAGTCCGCTCGAGTTCTCGATCCGCACCGAGTGCTCCTTGCCTGTCGCCTGATCCTTCGCCTTGACGTTCAGGATGCCGTTCACGTCGATGTCGAACGTGACTTCGATCTTCGGCTCGCCTCGGCGCGCGGGGAGGATTCCTTCGAGGTTGAACTGATTCAGCATGCGGTTGTCGCGCGCCATCGGCCGCTCGCCCTGAAACACGCTGATCGTCACCGCCGTTTGGCCGTCGGCAGCCGTCGAAAACGTTTCCTTCTTCGTGACGGGGATCGTCGAGTTGCGTTCGACGAGAACCGTCAGCACGCCCCCTTCCGTCTCCAGACCGAGCGACAGCGGCGTCACATCGAGCAGCACGACATCCTTGACCTCGCCCGAAATGATGCCGCCTTGAATGGCCGCACCAATCGCCACCACCTCATCCGGGTTCACGCCCCGATGCAGTTCTTTCCCGCCAAACATCTTCTTGACGAACTCCTGCACCTTCGGGACGCGCGTCGATCCGCCGACGAGGACGATTTCATCGATCTGGCTCGGCGACAATTTGGCGTCTCGCAGTGCGTTCTCCACCGGCGCACGGCAGCGTTCGACGAGGTGATCGACCATCCGCTCAAACTCGGCCCGAGTCACCGACAGTTGCAGGTGCTTGGCTCCGCTGGCATCGGCCGTGATGAAGGGGAGGTTGATGTCGGTCGATTGCTGCCCCGAGAGTTCCTTCTTCGCCTTCTCCGCCGCTTCACGCAGGCGCTGCAGAGCCATCGCGTCCTTGCGAAGATCGATGCCGTGTTCGGCCTGGAACTTGTCGGCGATGTGCTTGATGAGAACTTCGTCGAAGTCGTCTCCACCGAGATGCGTGTCGCCATTGGTGCTGAGCACTTCGACAAGTTCGTTGTCGACTTCGAGGACCGACACATCGAACGTTCCACCCCCGAGGTCGAAGACGGCGATCTTTTCGTTCTTCTTGTTCTGCAATCCGTAGGCAAGGGCCGCCGCCGTCGGCTCGTTGATGATCCGCTCGACCTTCAAGCCGGCAATCTCGCCCGCGTCCTTCGTCGCCTGGCGTTGAGCATCGTTGAAGTAGGCCGGAACCGTGATGACGGCGCGCGTCACCGTGTGGCCCAGATACGCTTCCGACGCCTCCTTCAACTTGCGAAGAATTTGAGCGGAGACTTCCGGCGGCGTGTACGTCTTGCCGTGAACTTCAACCTTCACGTATTCGCTCGGCCCGCCAACCACTTTGTACGGGACCATCTTCTCCTCGGACTCGACCTCATTGTGCCGACGTCCCATGAACCGCTTGATCGAATAGACGGTGTTCTTCGGATTCGTGACGGCCTGCCGCTTGGCGGGGTCTCCCACGAGTCGGTCACCCTTTTCGGTGTAGGCCACGACGCTCGGAGTCAGGCGGTTGCCTTCCTGATTGGCGATGACTTTGACTTCGCCCCCTTCCATGACCGAGACAACCGAGTTGGTGGTCCCCAAGTCGATACCGATGATTTTTTCCTGAATGGCCATGGCGGTGGTCCTTCTGTTGAAGCCCCGACGGAAGTCGGGATGGTGTCAGTTCTAGTTTTTTTTGTTCAGAGCCAACTCAAATCGGCGATTTCTCGAAGACGTTGCCATCAGAAAGCAAAGGTCGCGCCAGTCAGAGAATCCTGCGAAGCCATGACCACAACCCATTTTCCCACAATACACTCCGCTGTTTTTTCTAAGACCCGCTATCAGACGGATTGCGTCATACCTGCCACACTGGCACCAACCCCACCATCTGTCCCACTCTCGACCAGCGCCGAAATGGCAGGCAAAAGAATGAGTGACCTCCGCAAATGGTGAGTTCCGCTGACCATAAAGGCTTTACGATCACCTTGCTGCTTGCAAATACCAAATCCCGCTAGTAAAAGAGGGGCTCGCGTTCAGGACTTGGATCGTGGAGAAGTCGTTACTGATGAATCCCGTTCAAGACTTTCTGCAAGGAGGCGTCAGCTTGATTCGTCTCGGTGGAGGCTGGGTGGATGGCAAGTAAACCGGTGCCCAAGAAGGCTGTAAAACCAACAGTGACAATAGCTTCTGCCAAGCCAGCTGCAGCATCAACTCCGGCAAAGATCAATGCGGCGGCTCAAGTCGAAGTCGCAAAGCTCGATCAGGAAATCATCAAACTTTTGAATCGTCGAGCGGCGGCGACCTTCAAGCTGATTGAGACGGCTCCTGATCGACGAGCCGCCACCTACGATCCTCGATCCGACGATGATCTTTACGCCAAGCTGGAGGCCGACAATCCCGGGCCTCTCACCGGACGGGCGATTCGCGGAATTTTCCGTCAGGTGCTCAGTTCCGTTCGGAATCAATCACGAATCCAACGTGCCGTCTATCTGGGGCCGGCGTTCAGTTTCTCTCACATGGCTGCGATCGAACGGTTCGGCGAGTCCGCCGACCTGATTCCGGTCAACACGATCCCGGCTGTGTTTGAAGAAGTGAATCGCGGCCATGCCGACTTTGGAGTTGTTCCGATCGAGAACAGCACCGATGGTCGGATCATCGACACACTCGACATGTTCACCCGATTACCACTCCGGATTTGCGGCGAGATTCAACTCAGCATCCATCACAACCTGCTGGGCCGGTCGCCTCGCGGTGAGGTCAACGAGGTCTACAGCAAACCCCAGGCGCTGTCACAGTGCCGCGATTGGCTCAGCCGAAACATGCCGCAAGCGCGGATGATCGAGGTCACCAGCACCTCCACGGCAGCGCAGTTGGCGCGCGACAAGCCGGGGGCGGCGGCCGTCGCCAGCAAGCAAGCGGCTGTCGAATATGGGCTGCAGATTCTGGCCGAGCACATCGAGGACAACAAAAGCAACGTCACCCGATTCGCCATCATCGGCGACAAGCCGATTGGTCCCACCGGAAAGGATCGAACTTCGGTTCTGCTTCAGATCCCGCACCGCCCCGGTTCGCTGTCGGATTCTCTGGTGATCTTCAAGCAGGCGAAGCTCAATTTGACCTGGATCGAGTCCTTCCCGCTGCGCGGCCCGGAAACCGGCTACATTTTCTTCCTCGATTGTGAAGGCCATTACAAAGATGCCAAGGTCAAGAAGGCGCTCGATGATCTGGCGAAGATGGCCGTGAGAATGGAAATCCTCGGTTCGTATCCGAAGAGCGAACCCGTCGAGTGACCGTTTGGATGGTCAAACGGTTCACAGTGTTCAGCAGCCGCGAGTCCCCCGCCCAGCGAATGGATTTGCGGAGCGACCTTTGGTTCCACCAGACCGCTCGTGGAATCAAGACCTCCCGTTGAGCGGTGTCAAAGGACGACACGATGCGCCGCCTGTTTGTGGCCGGCAATTGGAAGATGAACACCACCCTCGCGTCGGCCCAATTACTGGCCAGCGAGGTGGCTGAGGAGGTCGTTCGGATCAAACCCGAAGTCGATGTCGCGGTCTGCCCGCCGTTTCCCTACCTGCTTCCGGTCCGCCAATCTCTGGTCAACAGTCCCGTAATGCTGGGTGGCCAGAATGCCCACTTTGAGAAACCCGGAGCCTTCACGGGAGAGACCTCTCTGGACATGCTGGTCGATGTCGGTTGCCGATCGGTCATCCTGGGACACAGCGAGCGGCGGCAGTTTTTTGGTGAGACGGATGCGCTCGTGAACCGGAAGATTCACGCGGCCTGGCAGCGGGGATTGGACGTGATTTTTTGCATCGGCGAGGTCTTGCAGGACCGAGAGGCGATGCGGACGGAGTCGGTTCTGACAGCACAGCTTCAGGGTGGATTGGCGGACGTCACCACCGCCCAACTCGACAGGCTGGTGATCGCCTATGAACCGGTTTGGGCCATTGGCACGGGAGTCACCGCGTCTCCTGACCAGGCGGAAGCGGTCCACGCTTTTATTCGGAATTGGCTCGCGGCGCGGTTTGATCGTTCGTCAGCCGAGGCCCTGCGAATCCAA
Organism: Schlesneria sp.; assembly: GCA_031412755.1. Classification (GTDB taxonomy): domain Bacteria; phylum Planctomycetota; class Planctomycetia; order Planctomycetales; family Planctomycetaceae; genus Schlesneria. The sequence continues at coordinate 20,729 of JANODP010000440.1, forward strand.
TATGGCGGCAGTGTCAAACCGGACAATGCCCGAGAACTGTTGTCACAGCCCAACGTCGATGGGGCCCTTGTCGGCGGCGCGAGCCTGAAGAGCGACCAGTTTCTTGGTATTGTTCGCGCTGCGGCGGAATTGGCTCGCGGTTGAAGCGAGACGGCCGTCGGTTTGGTTCAAGATGGCATTGGCGTCGCGGTCACGAGCGGCTCGTAGGAATTATTCACAATGATGTATCTGGCTTATACGTTGCTGACCCTGCACATGTTCGTCGGCATCTTTCTGATCGGCCTGATCCTGCTCCAACGGGGGCGGGGCGGCGGGCTGGCAGGTGCCTTCGGCGGCATGGGTGGGCAAAGTGCCTTCGGCACGAAGGCGGGTGATATCTTCACCCGGATCACCATCGGTGTTGCCGTATTTTGGATTCTGCTGGCCTGCGTCTGCATCCTGGTGGTCGGCCAAGCGACGAAGAACCGTGCGAAGTTTTTAAACGATGACAAGGCTCCGGTGAAAAAGGCCCCCGCAGAAGGCATGGCAGGCGAAAAAGAAGATGACGCGGCAGATAACAAATCACCAGAAAATGGTGGTGCCGCAGGTGCCGACAAGGCAACCGCCCCAGCCAACCCCGACAAGGCGAATCCTCCCGCAAAGCAGCCAGATGCAGACGAGAAGAAACCGGTGGACAATAAGGGTGAGGAGGCCGCAGGAGGAAAGAAGCCGGACAACGCTGAAGCAAAACCTTCGACAACCAACCCGGATGCTCCGGCTGGTGCGAAAGAAAACGACACAGAAAAGTCCGCAACGCCCAAGAGTTCTGATACCAAGCCGCCCGAGTAATCGTGCATGAATCACCCGCCAACGTGGTTTGTTGGCGATTCGAGTTCGCCTGAACGATCTCGATCGAACGTCTTCCGCCCCTGAGACAAACCTCCGTCACGAGACGGAATCTGGCGTTCTGGTTTGGGCGGTTGAGCCAATTTCTGGCTGCGACTTTCTCTGCGGGATGGAACATAGTGCTACTCAGCATGACCGGTTTTGGTGAGGCTCGTGAACAATCGGGGGACGTGCTCTGCCGGGTTGAGGTCCGGAGCGTCAACAACCGACACTTCAAGCTCGCGCTCCGCGGCCCGGACGGCTTCACCCATCTGGAGAATGAGTTGGAACGAGTGCTGCGCGAGACCATCTCGCGCGGCAGCGTCTCGCTGACGATTCGGTTCGAGCGTGCGGCCAACACGAACTCGCCACAGATCAACCTGGCCGTATTGTCCGGATACTGGAAGCAGCTTCAGCAACTCGCGAAGACGCTCGGATCCGAGCCTCCCCGGTTGGATTCGCTGCTGGCTTTGCCCGATGTCCTGGAAGATGGCCGCTTCGATCCCGAGACCGTTCAGCAACTGTGGCCCGTCGTCGAACGAACCGTTCGCGCCGCCGCACTGAAGATGGGCGAGTTCCGGCAGCGCGAGGGAGCCTCTATGGCCGCCGAACTGCATGCTCAAAGCAGGCTGATCGCCGCGCAGGTCGATCACGTCGTCGGCCTCGCGCCGCAGGTGATCGTCGAGTACCGCGACAAACTGCTGCTGCGAGTCTCTGACCTGGTGAAGGATCTCGACTCGCGACTGGGACCGTCGGATGTCCTGCGCGAAGTGGCCCTGTTCGTTGACCGCAGCGACATCAACGAGGAGATTACCCGCCTGCGCAGCCATCTGACTCAGTTCTCGAAGCTGCTGGACGATGCCACGTCGCAGGGCCGCAAACTCGACTTCATGTGCCAGGAACTGTTTCGCGAGGTCAACACGATTGGGTCGAAGGCCAATCACGTGGAAATCTCGCACGCGGCCGTCGAAGCCAAGGCCTGTGTGGAACGCATGCGCGAGATCGTGCAGAACGTGGAGTGACCGCCGGTGGCCGAGCAACTCGACCAACCCTCATCGTTTCAAGTCGTGGTCTTGTCCGGTCCCAGCGGGAGCGGCAAGACAACGATCGTCGAGCGCCTGATTTGTGAAGCACCGGTCAAACTGGTGAAGTGCGTTTCGGCGACAACGCGGCCGCCCCGACGCGGCGAAACTCACGGCGAGGCCTATTATTTTCTGTCGTCCGAGGAATTCGCCGCGCGCCGCGACCGCGGTGAATTTCTCGAAACGGCCGAGGTCTTCGGAGCGGGCTACTGGTATGGAACGCTGAAGTCCGAGCTTGACCGGGCTCGTCGCGAAGGCGGCTGGGCCTTTTTGGAGATCGACGTCCAGGGGGCACTCCGCGTGATGGACGTCTACCCGGAAGCCCTGACGATTTTTCTGGAACCGCCGTCGCTGGAGGTGTGCGAACAACGACTGCGATCGCGGGGCACCGACTCCGAAGCCACGATTCAAAAACGCCTCCGGCGGGTTCACGAGGAACTGCAACTCGCCCACCGATACCGCCACCGCGTGGTCAACGACGACCTGGACCAAGCCGTGGCCGCCATCCATCAGATTCTGACGGAACGAATGCCTTAGTGGATCGACATCGGCTGTTGGCCTTGCCTCACGCCGGGTCAGCCGCCACACTACCCAGCCTAACTCGCCCTTCCGAGGCAGGTCCGCCTGCGATCGAAAGGGTCAAATGCCAACCGAATGAGGACGCCATGCTCGACGAATTGAAAGAAGAAGAGATCGTGAAGAAGTGCGGAGGCCGCTTCAAGCTGTCCACCCTGATTCAGAAACGCATGGTTGCCATCAACCGGGGCTCCAGGCCTCTCGTCGACATCAAAACCAAGAACCCGATGGAAGTCGTCGTTCAGGAAATCATGCAGGACAAGATCTATCTCGATTCGAGTGGCGCTGTGATGACGCGCCCCGACGAGAACCGCGTCCGCCACTTCGACAGCGGGCCATCGCTCGACGACATGTGACGAAGAGTTCCCATCGTGCGAAACCGCGAACTACTGTTGGGGGTGACGGGCGGCATCGCGGCGTACAAGGCAGCCGACCTGTGCAGCAAGCTGGTGCAGGCCGGTGCCGCCGTGACGGTCGTCATGACGGAGTCGGCCCGGCAGTTCATCGGCCCGGCAACGTTCGAGGCGCTGACTAACCGGCCCGTCTACAGCGAACTGTTTCGCCCGATCGAGCACTTTCGGGGCGAGCACATCGGGCTGGCTCAGCGAGCCGAATTGATGGTGGTCGCGCCGGCAACCGCCAATTTTCTGGCCGAGGTCGCGGGAGGATTCGCCCGCGATTTGTTGTCGACGCTGACGCTCACCGCCACCTGCCCGCTGCTCCTCGCGCCGGCGATGAACTGTGAGATGTGGGCCAAGCCCTCGGTGCAGCGCAACGTTACGCAGCTTCGCGCCGACGGAGTCTTCTTCGTCGAGCCGGGCACGGGCTGGTTGAGTTGCGGCCAGGTCGGAGCCGGTCGCATGGCCGAACCGCCCGAGATCATCGAGGCCATCGCACGACTGCTCGATGCCAACCCGAATACATCTCCGTAGGATGGGCACTCTTGCCCGTCCGGCGTTCGTCGTCGTTTTGCGAAAAGCGCCGAGCGGACGGGCAGGAGTGCCCATCCTACATTAGCAAGTGATCGATCCATGAAAGTCCTCATCACGGCCGGGCCGACGCGCGAGTATCTCGATGACGTGCGTTATCTGTCCAACGCCAGCAGCGGTCGGATGGGATTCGCGCTCGCCGAGGCGGTACTCGCGGCGGGACATCAAGTCGTGCTCGCCTGCGGCCCCGTCGCGCTGACACCTCCCACCGGTTGTGAGATCCATCCGGTTGAGACGACCGACCAACTGCTCGCCACCTGCAACGAACTCTTCCCGCAATGTGACGGCGTGATCGCCACAGCCGCCGTGTGCGACTACCGGCCGAAGGCGCGATTCCAGGGCAAGCTTGCCAAGAAGGGGGTCTCGCTCGAACTGGAACTGGTGGAGACCGCCGATGTCCTCGCCGACCTGGGCCGTCACAAGGGGAACCGCTGGATCGTAGGTTTCGCCCTGGAATCCGACGAGTTCGCGCACGTCAACGCCCTGCGCAAGCTGAAGGAAAAGAACTGCGACGCGATCGTTCTGAATCGTCCCACCGCCATTGGAGCCGAAACCAACCGGATCGAGATCATCGACCCGGCTGGTCGCAGCGTAGAAACGTTCTCTGGAACAAAGTTCGAGGTCGCGGTGAGCCTTTGGCGCTGGATCGAAGAGAACATTTCAAGCTGATTTCGACGAGTGGCAGTGAAGGTGAACCGTCTCTCGGTGAATTCGGTTGGCATCGCAGATTTCCGGCCCAACAGGCCGATCGTTCTCTGCAGTCTGATTCCACACCGTCGATTGGGATCGACTCGCGATAATTCGGAGGTTGAACGGCCGGCCCGTTGGGCCTCTGTCATTCTCGGAGTCACGTCCCAAGGCCGTTGGCCCTGGCTGGGAGAACGAATGGCCCGTTGGGCCGGAATCCCGGCTGCTCGCACAATTCGCGTCGTCGGCACAATCGGACCGTGATGTGGCCGATTCGCCACGTGCGGCGTGGTCTTTCTTCAACCTGCCTGCAAAACAGGTGCTAGGTTTCAGCCAGTGGCCAGTCGTGGCAATGCGCCTCTGGCCGGGGAAACTGTTTTCGGACGGTGCGGCCGTCGCGGGGCAGGGGGCGGAGTCGAGGATCGGCTTTGTCGCCACTCGCGGTGTTCGCCGAGACGGGCGGGTCATGTTCGACTACGCGCGACTAAGAACCGATTTGTTGGCGCTGGCGGTCCTGGCGATGGCGGTCTTTCTCGGACTGAGCCTCGTCAGTTACGACCCGTCCGATCCCCCTGCGCTCAGTGTCTTCCCCGCGCGGGCTGTCGCTCAAAATCTGGGTGGTTCGGCGGGAGCCATCGCCGCTCACACGTTGGTCGTTGCGTTGGGAGTCGGCGCGTACTTTCTGCTCGTCACGCTGATCGTTGCCGACATCCGGCTGTTTGCACGCGACAAGGCGGGCGACCCGGTGTGGCGGCTGGTGGGAGCGACCATGATGCTGGTGTCCGTCTGCGTGGGGGCTCAATGGTTTCTGCCATTCACTCTGACGGGACCGCTGACCGGCAATGGAGGCTACCTCGGCGCGTGGGGCGGGATTCTGCTGGACGACAGTCTGACTCGCCTTGGTAGCGTGATGCTACTGTTGTCGATGTTCGTCGCCGGGCTGTTGCTGACGGGCGAGCATCATCTCGTCAAAACGGCAATCTGCACGTCGCTGTTGCCAATCACCCTGTGGAGCCGATTGGCGTTTGGCCGACGTCCCGCGAAGGTGACCGATCCACTTCCGCCCGAAAGCGGAGAACTGCCTGCGGAAGAACCGGCCTTCGTGCCGGTTGTCCCCTTTTCCAGTCTGTCGAAATTGACGCCCGTGCCATCACAGGATTGGTACTCGTCCGTCATCGACATTCCGGCGACGATCGCGTTCAGTCCGTTGAAAGCCGAGTTGAAAGATGAGGCTTCGTCGGCATCGTTCGCCTCACCGGCAGAACTGGCCTCGCCCGAAGCCACTGACCACGGGATGACGTTCACGATCGCGGCCAACCGCGCACCGATCAAGGTGAATCCTCCCGTCGGCATGAGATCGCTGGTGGCCGCCGAACCGAAGCGGCTCGCGCCGCCCACCGAGAAGCGAACGTATCAGCTTCCCGACGACAGCCTGCTCGAAGAGGCCGAAGCGTTTCCGTATGACGTGCTGGCGGCGAAGGCTCAGATTGCGGCCGCCACGCTGGAGCGGGCGTTTCAGGACTTCAATCTGAACATCAAGGTGGTGGAGATCGACACGGGACCGGTCATCACGCAGTTCGAGTTGGAACTCGAAAAGGGCCTGCGGTTGAGCAAGGTCACGGCGCTGGCCGATGACCTGGCGATCGCGCTGCGCGTCCCGTCGGTCCGCGTCGTCGCACCGATTCCAGGTAAGAACACGGTCGGCGTGGAAGTCCCCAACGACGTGCGGGTGATGGTCCGTCTGAAGGAACTGCTGCAAACCTGCCAGTCGGATTTTGATTCGAAGGGGATTCCACTGTTCCTCGGCAAGGATGTCAGCGGCAAGCCGATGGTGATCGACATGTGCAAGATGCCGCACCTGCTGATCGCCGGCCGCACGGGGACGGGCAAGAGCGTCTGCCTCAACACGCTGATCCTGTCGATCCTGCTGAGCCGCAGCCCGGACCAGGTGAAGATGCTGATGATCGACCCGAAGATGGTCGAGTTGTCACCGTACAGCCGCATCCCGCACCTGATGCATCCCGTCATCACCGACATGAAGAAGGCCGAGGCCGTGCTCGGCTGGGCGGTCGACAAGATGGAGGAGCGTTACGACCTGCTGGCCCGCTGCGGCGTGCGGCATCTCGACAGCTACAACAAGCTCGGCAAGGAGAAGGTGCTGCGGAAGCTCGACATCGACCCCGATTCGGAGGAAGCCGATCTGATCCCGGAAACGATGCCGTACATCGTCATCATCGCCGACGAGATGGCCGACATGATGATGACCTCGGGCAAGGACGTGGAAGGTCACATCATCCGACTCGCGCAGAAGTCGCGCGCGGTGGGGATTCATCTCGTACTGGCGACGCAGAAGCCGACGGTCGATGTCATCACGGGACTGATCAAGTCGAACCTGCCCGCCCGCATTTCGTTCCAGGTCGCCAGCCGGATGGAC
>JANODP010000441.1:0-3276 GCA_031412755.1 Schlesneria sp.
CCCCCCCCCCCCCCCCCGGGGCCCCCCCCCGCCCCCCCGCGCCCCGGCGCCCGCCCCCCCCCCACCCCAGCCACACTCACCGCAGTTCGTTCGCTATGGAGCGTGGCGATCACACTGTCCGCGATGCGCATCGCCGCCTCATGCTGCGGGGCGAGTGTTCGCGTCAGCCCGTCGTGCAGTTGTCGGAAGGCTTCCGATTGAGAGCGGCAGTCCGGGCATTCGGCGAGATGTGCGGCCAGCGACTGGCCCGACTCGGCGGGCAGTTCGCCGTCGAGCCAGGCGGACAGTTGTGATTGAACGTCGTGACAGTTCATCGGCGTCAGCTCCGTTCGGTGGGTGCGTTGGACGCGGTGAGGGTCTGGTGGTGAACGGCCTGCGAATCGGTTCGATGGCCGCCGTCCCGCATCGACGCGAGCCGGGTCCGCAGGGTGGCGCGGGCCTTCGTCAGTCGCAGGTTGATCGTCGCCGGCGAGACTCCCAGCAGCTCGGCCAGTTCGGCGTAGGTCATGTCGTGTGAGTAGTACAGCATCAGCGTCTCGCGGTGGTCCTCGTCGAGCGACTCGACTTCCTCCCTCAACCGCCGCACATCGTCCTCCTGCTCGACGGGCGATTCGGCGTCGCGGGCCAGCAACCGATCGACCGCTCCGTCGGAGTTCAACATGGAAAAGGGAATCTGCGACGTCTGCCTGGCCTTGCGCCAGTCGAGGCAGACGTGCAGCGCGATGCCCCGCAGCCAGGGGCCGAAACGTTCGGCCGACTCCAGCATCGACAAGTTGCGCAGGGCGCGCAGCAGCGTCTCTTGTGCGAGGTCTTCCGCCACGTGGCGATTGCCGCACCGGGCCTGACAGAACGCCAGCACGCGCGCGGACCACGACCGCGCCAGCTCGCCCAATGCGGCCGCGTCCCCCTGCAACGCCCGGCGAACAGACTCGCCGTCGGTCATGGAACCTCCCGACTGATGCCTTGCGTACGACTCCGCATCGCCGATCTCACCTCTCTGTCGAGCGAGCCGCCAAATCCAATAGCGCGTTTTGTCGCGATGGCCGAAAATTCTAAGCGGAGTTGTTCCAAGTTCGTGGCCGCGCGGAGATGTTTTTACTCCGAAGGAGTTGCGTCCCATAGCCCAGGGTTGCCCGCGCATGCGGGCTACCCTGGGAGAGTGAGCAGTCCATCTATCTACCCTGAAAGGGTTGCGTCTTCCGAGAGAAGCCGATGACGGAACCCCGTTGGGGTACATGGCTCGGTTGAATCGCGTCCCCGGGGGAGCTCGCTTCGCTCGCAACCCCGGGCTATGTGACGAAACTCCTTCGGAGTAAATGCAAATGCGAACTCTGTTAACTTGTAACTTGGAACTAATGAAGTAGACCCGCAGTGATCACTTTGTAGCAGAATTCGCAAGAATTCAGCCCATCCCGAGAAATCTGAACTCTTGCGAGTTCAGCTACTGCCACTTTTCTCTGCGGTTCCACTTGGAAAGTTGGCAAAAGTCATAGTAACTCGGCCGGCTCGCTCGACTGAGTGGGTGGTGAGAATTTGTTTCCGTCCAGTTTCCAGGAGTCTGCCATGAGAATCGTGCTGTCACTGTGCGTTGTGGTTGGTCTGGCTTCGGTGGTTCTCAGCAACACGCCGGGTGCGAAGAGCGGCCCCGCGGCGTCCGGGGAGTCCGGCCCGTTCATCGTTCACGAGTGGGGGACGTTCACCAGCATCTCGGGATCGGACGGCGTGCGGCTGGAGTTTCGGCCGCTGATCAACAACGACCTGCCCGAGTTTGTCACCAACCGCGCGTGGCAGGCGGGCCGCGCGCCGAACCCGTTTCTGAAATGGTCGATCCGCTCGTTCCAACGGATGGAGACGCCGGTCACCTACTTCTACACCGATCACGAACGCGAGGTCAGCGTGAAGGTCGGCTTTCCCAAGGGCCTGTTGACCGAGTTCTATCCGCCCGTCGCCACGATGAAGCCCGACTTCAATTTCAACCAGCGGGCCGAGATCGGGAACTCGGAACTCGACTGGGGTCGCGTCACGCTGATTCCAACCAGCCACTTCCGGCCGCAAGTCACCTCGCCCGAGTTGGCCGACGCGATCCACCAGCACACGCTGCGCACGATTGCTCCCGCCAGCGACACTCATCCTCACTACGGCTTCGCGCGGGAGACCGATTCGGCCCTCGTGCATGTCCGCCGAACCAGCGGTATCGAACGTCCCTACACACCGTCGGGCGACTTCTTCGAGAAGTTTCTCTTCTATCGCGGCGTCGGCAATTTTTCGTTGCCGCTGACGGTGACGGCGAAGGGGCCGGGGCAGTTTGAGCTCGCGAACGACGGCCCCGATCCGATTCGCTCGCTGTTCTTCGTCACCGTGCGCGACCAGCACATTCGCTTTGAGAAGTACGACTCGATCACGGCGGGAGGCCGGTTGCTTATGGAGCAGACGAAAAAGAACATGACTATCGAAAGTCTGTCGGACGCGGTCGCGAAAGCCCTCGTCGACGAAGGACTCTTCGAGAAAGAGGCCCAGGCGATGGTGAAGACGTGGCGCGACTCGTGGTTCCAGGAGGAGGGGACGCGCCTGTTCTACATGCTCCCCGAGCGACTGACCGACGAACTGCTGCCGCTGACGATCCAGCCGCGCCCGGACAAGACCGTTCGCGTGATGGTCGGCCGCCTGGAAATCATCACGCCCGAGGAAGAGTCTCGCATCACGCAGATCGTGCAGCAGAGTGCCCGCGACCGTCAGGCCGCCGCGCAGGAAGCCGCTCGCCGGGTTCAGACAGTGAACACAGTGAGCGAGGAATCCGAGGTAGAAGTGAAGCCGGACCCGACGGCAACCGTCGTCGCGCCTGTCCTCGTCGTAGCACCGGTCGTCGAGCCGCCCGCCACGCCGAAGCTTCCCGCGGCACTCACTCAAATGGGCCGTCTCGCCGAACCGGCCCTCGTCCGCGTGAAATACTTTTCCAAAGACGCCACGGTCCGGGTTGAGGCGGAGACGCTGTTGAAGGAACTGCTCGAACACGCTCAGGCGGCAAACAAATGACCGGTCACAAAGCGTGACGACGGGATGCAGTCCTCAATTGGTGGTGCTCATCCGGTTCTCTCTCCCCCTTCTTTGGGGGAGGGGCAGGGTGGCCCTTTAGATCCGAGTGAATTGGGCGATTTGAGAGATCGCGAACTTGTTGCGGTTTCCTCTGCCATCCGTGCCCTGGCCCTGCCATCCGTGCGAAGCCGATCGAAAGAAAAAACGCACGGATGGCAGGGCCAGAGCACGGATGAGTCATGA
>JANODP010000442.1:0-5117 GCA_031412755.1 Schlesneria sp.
CCCCACCGCCGCCCCCACCGCCGACAGACATAGTCCACACAACAACCACCGCAGATCATTCCGACTGCCATCGCCATGTTGATGGTGAATGCCGCCCGACGGCTATCGGCTATCGGCAGTCTGAGCTCTTTCTCGAAGTAGTACTCGATCCAGTAGAAGAACATGTACTGAAAGTAACTGACGGCGGCATAGCTGAGTGTCAGCAGGACGAGACCCCGATTGCGAAAGAGGCTCAGGAAATCGCCGACTGACGCCCTGGTCCGGGGCGGCAACCTTCCGTCCGAATGGACGAGATTCTTTTCGGCCTCGTTGGCCCAAGGGTGCTCGACCGCATCATCCGTGGCGGCTCGATCCCACACCAAAGCAAACAACATCATCGTCGCTCCACTGACCGCGAAGGCCAACGGCCAGTCGAGCTGATCCATCAACCAGCCGAATCCCGGATAGGCGACCGACATTCCAATCAACGCGCCCGATGTCACCAATCCGTTCGCTGTAGAACGATTGGCCAGCGGCACCCACAGTGAAACACTGCGCGCCGCACCCGGATGAAGCGGAGAACTCAGAGCGCCCGCCAGTCCGCGAATCGCGATCAACGGCAGCCAGAGCGAGACGATCGACAATCCGCACCATCCCAGTGCGCCCGTCAGGACCACGCAGAATCCCATTCCCAGCCCCATGCCGGTCAGAGCGCGCCTTGGTCCCAGGTAATCGATCACCCAGCCACCGGGCAGCATCACCAGCGTGTAGACCAGCAGAAACGCGGAATAGACCAGACCCATCTGCTCGGCGGTCAATCCCTGCGGGCCGATGAAGCGCGTGCTGCCGGCCACCGAGATGCTGACCCGGTTGAAATGCCCGAGCACGGTGAAGCCCATCAACATCGCCACGATCAGCCAGCGGACATTCGTTGGTCTCTCGTCATCCCGAGGTAAGGACATGAATCAGGCCCGGTCGAGGAAAGAAGTAGACAAGCAAACCACGCCGCGACACTCGGAAATACATGTGACTTCGCAACGGCGGTCTCATCCTATTCCTCAGCAGTCCCCTCCGCGACCGTGCCCGACAAGAATGAGGGACGACGCCTCAAGGGAGCGGACGAATGGCGGGCGTGACTGGAATGTGGCAAAGTCGGCGGAGATTTCTCCCTCAGGAACAACCATGTCAAAACACGATTTCTCGGCGGATGAGTTTTCCTCGCGCCGGTCGCGAGTGCGTGAGGCGATTGGTCGGGCGGGGCTCGATTGGCTGCTGGTCTTTCATCCGGTGTCGATCCACTGGCTGACCGGATCGGACGCGAAGAGCTATCAGGAGTTTCAATGCCTGCTGATTTCCGCCGAGCCGGGTCCGGTGACGGTGCTCACTCGCGAGGGGGAGCGGTGCGAGTTCCAGGACGACGCGCTCGTCGACCAGTTGTTCACATTCGGAGGCCCGGAGCCCGAAGATCCGATCACCGCGTTCGAGCGACTGGTCCGGCAGTTCGACCTGGACCACTCCCGCCTCGGGATGGAGGTTCCTGCGTACTATCTTCATCCGCATCACTACGTGCGGATCAAGCAGATCCTCGGCGCGGCACTCGTTGCCGAGCCGACGAACCTGATCCACGATCTGAAGCTCGTGAAGTCGCCCGCCGAACTGGCATACATTCGCGAGGCCGGCCGCATCGCCGACGCCGCGATGTCCGTCTTCGCGGACTCGTTGAGGGAAGGCCGGACCGAATTGGAGATCGCCGGCACCGTTTATCACTCCCTGCTGACGTCCGGCAGCGGCCTGGCGGCGAGTCCGATCAATCTCGTGTCGGGAGAACGCTCGTGCTTCAGCCACGGAGCGCCCACCCCTCGCCGGCTGCGGCGCGGCGATTACGGCAGCATCGAGTACGGCGCGACTTTCAAGCGGTACACGTCGACGATCGGCCGCCAGTTCTGCCTCGGCGAGCCGACACCTCGGATGCGCGAGTTGTACGGGGTGGTCCGTCGCGCCGCCGACGCCTTCATTTCGCAGGTCCGTGCCGGAGTCCCCGCGGTTGTCCCGCACGAAGCGGCGAAGCGAGTGATCGCCGAGGCCGGGTTGGATCACGGCCGCGTTCACACCTCGGGTTACGGACTGGCTCCCGGTTTTCCGCCCACCTGGGGTGAACCGTTGCATCTGTTCGGAGGTAGCACCTATACGCTGCAAGCCGGCATGGTGGTGACGGTCGAGCCGCCGGTCTTTCTCGGAGAGGAACAACTCGGTGCCCGGATCATCGACAACCTGCTCGTCACCGACGACGGTGCGGAATTGCTGTCGCGATTCCGCCGCGACTTGATCGTCGTTGACTGACAGCCTGCATGTAGCTGAGTTCGCAAGAACTCAGCCCAACTCACGATGAGGAACTGAGTTCTTGCGAACTCAGCTACGAGGCCATGAATAATCCGGCTTACCCGACGAGACTGCCGCCCGCAGCAATCGTCTCGCCGAGACCGCATGCGGGATCACAACACCAATTCACACGGACTCAGACCTGCTTGTCGTCGCGGAGTGAAACCTGGAGCGAGCCGAGCATCTTGGTGATGGCCGTCTCCTTCGTGTTGATGTTCAGGACGTTGTCGAGCACGAAGGCGCGCGGCTCGTTGCTCGGATGGATGATGAGCCGTCCGCTCCTCAGCAGCATGTACTCGAACACGTCGTCGATTTCCTTGCTGATCCGCAGATTGGGAGCCGAGTATCGTTCCAGGCTGCTCAGAAAGCCGTGATGGTGCAGCAGTTCGTTCGGACGGACCTCCCAGTAATCGAACCGGACGTTGATCATCATGAAGAGGAACAGCAGGACCAGGATCGCCACGAGGCAGAAGTAGAAATACGCGTTCGCCTGCGGATTGATCTTCTTCAGGATGTCCGTCAGGGCGGGCAGCAACGTCGGAACGTAGATCGACGTCAGGATCGTGCCCAGGATCAGCACGACGCCCACAAAGAACAGATTCAACGACGTGGTGCGCGGGAAGTCGAATGCCAGCACGACCATGTTGATGCCCATGATCGCCAGGAACACCGCACCGATGGTCTGGTGATGGATGCTGTCGTCACTCAAGAACCATGTCACCAGCCCCGCGATGAAGGCCGCGATCAAGGTCGGATACAGCAGAATGATCTTGGGATACGACACGAGAATGATCGGCTTGGAAGTATCATTCGTCGGGTTCGACGAAAATGTTGTCGGAGGGGCGGCAGACACTCGGTGATCTCCTTGAAACCAGAGCGGGATTGAAAACGGAAGGGTCCGGCGATGTGCGGGCTGGCCGGACTGGCGGGCAATCTACCCGGCCACCCGCCATGATTCCAGAGCCGCCCTCAACCTCGGCCCATCCGGCGCGATGGCGAACGAACGGACGGATCGTCCCGCGGATCAAATCACGATCAGGGCCGGATCACGACGCCCCGCTGTCACGACGAGTGGCGAGTCCGGTCTCCGGCACCGCGCAGGCGACCGATGCCAGCCGCAGAGAGATGGCCGCCAAACCCGAGCGACAACTTCCACGCGAGGTCGATCGGGCGGCGACGAGCCTCGCGCGGCGTGAAGTCCAGATCGAAGTCGGGATCGCGCGCGAACAGGTTGACCGTCGGTGGCGATATCTGATCGCGGATCGCGAGCAGCGTCGCTGCCAGCTCGACACTCCCCGCCGCTCCCAGCAAATGGCCGAGTCCCCCCTTGAGGCTCGAACAGGAAACGAACTTCGCATCGGCGGCCAGCAGGTCGCGGATCGCACTCCCTTCCACCCGGTCATTCGGAATCGTGGCCGTGCCGTGCAGGTTGATGTAGTCGGGCCGCTGTGGCACGTCGCGCGAGAGGTCTCGCAGCAACCGTCGCAATGACGTTCCCGCCGGATCGAGTTGTGTCAGTCCGGACGGATCGGTCAGCATCCGCCCGGCCAGCCATTCGCCGTACCAACTCGCCTGCCGCGACCGAGCGTGTTCGAGCGACTCGAATACGAGGCACGCGGCACCTTCACCGATCACGAAGCCGTTGCGATCGCGATCGAACGGTCGGCACGCGGTCGAAGCATCATCGCTCGACGGTCGAGCCAGCACGCCCAGCCGTCGGAACGAACCGAGAATCGCCGGCTGCAACGAGGCATCCGTACTGCCCGCCAGCACGACGTCGCAGACCCCGTCACGAATCAAATCGGCCGCGCGCTGACAGGCCGCCAGTCCGGTGGCGCAGGCCAGGACCGGGCAGAGCATCGGTCCGCGACAATCGAACTCGCGCGCGACCGCTCGTGCCGCCGTGTCCGGCCAGACATCGAGCCAGTTTTTGTGAGAACTCGCTTCGTCGTCACACTGGCGTGCGGATCGCGCCGACTCGACGAGTCGCGAGAACGTGTGCAGTCCTCCTTTGCTCGTGCCGAACACAACGCCGGTCCGTTCGTTGGCGAGACCGCTCGCGCTGAGTGCGGCGTCGCGCGTCGCCTCGGTCGCGACGCGCAGGGCGAGTGCCACAACGGGGTCTCGCGGCGCGTCGGCCTGCAGTTGCGGAGACGCGCACGGCGCACCGGCCAGCGCTTCGGTTCCCGTCCACTGCGGAGCGGTCAGCCAGCGCGAGGCCGATCGGCCGGCGAGCAGCGATTGCCAGGTCGATTCGCGATCTGCGCCGAGCGGAGTCCACAGGCCGAGTCCGGTGACGACCACGCGCGGCGATCCGGCTGACGAAGAGGGCTCGGTGAGTGCGGGCATCATCACAACCCGCGATCACGTCCGCCGACTGGTGCGGCAGACGGCGTAGACGGCTCCACCGACCAGCGCGAGGACGACGATGCTCTCGAACACGTACAATCGCCCCGCCTTCTTGACGTTGGGCGGCAGGACCACCGGTGCGGGAGCGGCTTGAGCCAGCGTCGAAGGAAACTCCCCCGCCGCAGCGACACGTGTCGCAGTCCCCGCTGCGATGAGGCCGCACAGACAGAGTACGGCCAGCCCGCAATCTCGAAGATGTTGTCGCATATCGTTCACCCTGGTTGCCGCGTGTCGCCGAATTCGATCGGCGGCGGAGACTCTACCTGACCCAAACCGTCCTGCAAACCATGACGATTCACCCGCGCCATTGACGTACCGCGATGTAGGATGGGCACTCTTGCCCGTCCGGC
>JANODP010000443.1:0-9249 GCA_031412755.1 Schlesneria sp.
CTCCGACCCGGGGTAGCTCGCTCCGCTCGCAACCCCGGGCTGTGTGACACAACTCCTTCGGAGTACACACAAACACCGTTGGGCCGCGGGAATGGGGCACCGGATCGCTCGAATTCGACGCCAGTCTTCGCTGTCAGCGGACAGGACACCGATTCTATCCAGCCAGACAACAATTTCTGTTGGCTAGACTGTAAATCTATCGCTCCAGAGTGAGTACAGAGTTGTCCAGAGACTGATTTCTGATGACCAGATGGCATGTTCTCTCGGCTAGAACACGAATTGACTCACTAGCTTCGTCATCTGGATCAGTATAATCGTTCTCTAGGCTGGTATAATTTCGCTCTAGGATAGTGGAATCAAAGTCTAGTTATGCATGTTTGATCTCTGGCTTGGTGGAATTGATCTCTAGCCGAGTGGAATTTGTCTCTGGCCAGATGTAATTTATCTCTGGAGCACTGGAATCGACGCTGGATTGGAGGATGGGCACTCTTGCCCGTCCCGTTTTGGCGTCGGGTCAACCAATTGGGGTGTCGGTGAAGTGGACGGGCAGGAGTGCCCATCCTCCGTGTGAGAATCGAGCGGGGAGACGATCATGCCCATTACTGGTCCGGCCTCGTATGGGCCGATGACGGAACAGATTCTGATCCATTGGAAGTACGCCGACGAGAGTCTGGGGCCGGGGCACGAAATCGTGCTGCTCGACGGGGTGACGTGGGCGGTGTTGGAGGCGAAACGGCTGCTGCTGCTCGACAAGCGGGATGTCGCGGGGAAGTGCCGGGTGTTCAAGGTGATGGCCCGGGCGGATGTCGAGCTGCGCGAGGCGGCGATCCTGCTGCGGCTGGCCCAGTTTTCCGAGAAGGTGCGGGCATACTACCCCCACTCGAAGTGGGTGGACGCGTTGCCCGGGGTTCCGAACGTCACTGAGGCTCCCGCGAAAGTGCTCGGTCACCTCGATGATGCCGCTTATCTCTGGGGACTGATCAACGCCGATCCCGAGACGGCCTCGCCCGTCATCCTGGTGGGCAGTTACACGCTGGAGGCGTTCGGGATCGAGTTGGCCGGGCTGAGAACGGCGGTCGCCACGCTGCGCACGTGCGAGGTCGATCTGGCCGTCGCCCGCGCGGACCGCAACCTGGTGCAGGAGGTGATTTACCCGATTCTGAAGAACTATCGCGCGGCACTGCCGACGTACGTTCCCGAGGGACATTTGCTACTCAGAACCCTGCCGCGCCTGACGCCGCTGCCGGGCTCAACTCCCGCCGCCGTGGGGGTCACCATCGTCTGGGACGCCGAGCGACAGCAGGCCAAGATCACCTGGACCGAGAACCCCGACCGCCACGTCGAAGCCTACGAGGTGCGGTACTCGCCCGGACCCGATTATTCCGGTGACGACGAGACCGTGATCACCTCCGTCCCGGCCGGCGAGCCGCGCGAATTCTTCACCGACGCGGGCCTCGCCACCCCCGGCTCCGTTGCCAGCTTCAAGGTCTACGTCATCACCGATACCGGCCACGAGAAGGGCTCGAAAGCGGTGAGCCTCACCCGGCCGGAGTGAGTTCTGGGGGCGCAGGTGACGGCGTTTTCTGTGACTTCCTGCTCATAATCTTATTCATAATCATAATCTTACTCATAATCATAATCCCATTGACGGTTAGAGTCGGAGTGGAAAGGAAGAGTAAGAGTAAGATTATGAGTAAGATTATGATTATGAGTAAGAGTACGAAACGGGGCCATCGAAGACTCTGACCCCGCCACACCCGCCGTTTCCGGATCTTTGATCGCCTACTTGTTCATATTGAAGTACGTAGCCGTCTTCGGATCTTTTGCGCCGAGCAGATGCAGTTGCACCGTGGAATTGCCCTTGCAGAAGTACTGCACTTTCGAGTGGGCGGCGTCCGAGTAGGGCATCCCGTACGAGTTCGAGTGGGTCACGACGTACTGGTTGTAAAGGTTCGAATACTTTCCCGTGTAGGCGGGAACCCAGGTCTTCGGATCGTTCTGGTCATACGTCTGGTCCTGCTTGTCATAGGGGATCTCGCCGAGGTTCATCGCCGTGACCAGATTGCGGATGACGCTGCTGACCTGCGCCTGGAGAGCCAGCTTCGTCTTCAGGGCTGCGGGAACCGGTTTGGGTGGTGCCGGGATGTCGGAGCACGGAGTGCCCCAGTTCAGATGGATGTTGTCTCCCACCAGCGTCTTCCCCTGGTAGACGTACACTCCGCCGTCGCTGTCCGCCGCGAAGACCGACGTGCCGTTCAGGGCGGTCGTGGTGAGATAGATCGTCGTCTTGTCGGCGTCCTGACCGGCCAGTTTCAGGATGACGTTGTCCACGCCATCCACCTTGGCCGCCGCTTGGAACTTGCCGGTGAACTTGACCGCTCCGGGTCCGCCGATCTGCTGCCCGCACGTCGAGTAATTCTGCAACGGATCCGACGCCAGGACGACGTTGATCCCCATGGTCTGGAGCTCCGTCAGATACTTGGCCATCACGCCGTGATAGGCGGCCGGCTCGAGCGTGGGGCTCAGGACTTTGCCGTAGGCGAGGTTGGGGCCGCACTTCATGTACGCGGAACTTTTGTCGTCCAGGCCCGAAGCCTTCAAGATGTTCGTCACAAAATCAATCTGGCTGATGGTGTTGTAGCCGCAGCACTTGCCCCCCGAGAACTCGGGACACGTCAGGCCGCAGAGCATCCCGACGGAATCGACGTTCGACAGATCCCAGGTGGCCTGCGTGTCGGTCTTCAGATACGTGAACTCGATGAAGCCGAAAAAGGCGTCGCTCTTCGGACTGATCGGTTTGTTGAACAGCGGCTGCTTGGAATCCAGGTAGGCTTGCGACCCGGGGCCCATCAAACCGAACGAGAGGTTTCCCGAGTTAATGTTCTTGAACGTCACCGTGTGCGGCTTCATGTCGGCCGGTTTGATATTTTTCCAAGGCTGCGCGTATTGTTGATTGACAAGGTTCGTCAAGCCGGTGCTCTCTGCACAGTTCATGTACAGCCAGACATTCGGATCGGCGACATCGTTGTGGACGACCAGCGTGATATCCCCGAACACCGCCTGCCCCGCCAGCAGGACCATCGACACGATCAACGACATTGTGAATTTGTGCATGTCTTAACCCTTCCTCTGGAAATGGCTCTCGCCGGGAGTGACACTTGCCCGGATTCCTGCGTCAGAGACTCTTCGAGCATGAAACGCGGCTTCGTTACGGTTGACATCGACCCGGTTGCAGACGGGCCACAGCCGCCACCCGTCGACGAACGAATTTCAAACTATGGCATCGCCACTGCTTAAGCAAACTGGTTCTGCCACGGAGTTCCGTTTCGCGATTTGATGATGACTCACAGTTTGAGCAGGACCAGGAACGCCATGTCGCGTGAACGTTACTCCGTGGGTTACGACCAAGCCGCCGCCGATTTCTTCAGCAGACGCCGGGCGAACACGCAGGCCGCGTTTTTCCTGCCGCATCTGCGTCCGGGGATGCGGCTGCTGGATGCCGGGTGCGGGCCGGGGACGATGACCATTGACCTCGCCGAGATCGTCTCGCCGGGCGAAGTGGTCGGCATCGACATCGAGCCGAGTCAGATCGAATTGGCTCGGACGACGGCAGCCGAACGCGGAGCGTCGAACGTTCGCTTCGAAGTGTCCGACCTCTATTCACTTCCCTTTCCGGACGAAGCGTTCGATGCCGTCTTTCTGCACGGCGTGCTGGAACACTTGCGCGACCCGGTTCGCGGTCTGCGCGAAGTATTGCGAGTCCTCAAGCGTGGCGGAGTTCTCGGCGCGCGACATGCCGACTTCGGCGGCTTTCTGCTGGAGCCGGCCCCGTCGCCGCTCGACCAGTTCGTGCCGTTGTTTGAACGGCTCATGCTTCACAACGGTGCCGATCCGCGAA
Source organism: Schlesneria sp. (assembly GCA_031412755.1). Classification (GTDB taxonomy): domain Bacteria; phylum Planctomycetota; class Planctomycetia; order Planctomycetales; family Planctomycetaceae; genus Schlesneria. The sequence continues at coordinate 3,899 of JANODP010000443.1, forward strand.
CTGGACGCCATCAACTCCGCTGGCTCACCGTGGCGGGATTGACCCGGATCGAGATGTCGGCCTCCTACGACTGCTGGACCAGCGCGCCGGAGCAGAAGCGTGTGAGTGTGCAATTCCTGCAAAGCCTCGTCAGCGATTCGGACTTCAGCCGGCAGTTGCTCGCGGCAGGACTGGCCGATCGGGGCTTGTTGGAGAAGTTGCGACTCGCCTTCGCGGCCTGGGAAAAGAACCCCGTCTCGTTTGCCGCGGAAGCCTGGACCGAAGCGGTCGCGTGGAAACCAATGAACGACGAGGGAGACTGAAACTGATGCCAATCCAAATTCGCCGAGCATCGCAGGCAGACCTGCCCACCCTGGCCGAACTGTTTGACGGTTACCGTCAGTTCTACGGACAGCCCACCGACTTCCTGCTGGCCGAGGCGTTCCTGCGCGACCGCTTGGCCAAAGACGACTCGGTGATCTTCCTGGCCAGTGATCCGGCATCCGGAACAGGTCTCGGCTTCGTCCAACTCTATCCGTCATTTTCGTCGGTCGCCGCTCGGCGCATCTGGATTCTGAATGACTTGTTCGTCACCGCCAGTGCCCGCCGAACGGGAGTCGGCCGGGCACTCTTGGACGCGGCCCGTGACTTCGGAAAATCGACAGGAGCCAAACGACTCGTCCTCTCGACGGCGAACACCAACCGCGATGCGCGGGCGTTGTACGAATCGAACGGTTACAAGCAGGATGAGATTTTCCTCGTTTACAATTTGGAACTGTAGCGCTGTAACTCCCAGGCGCTGGTGAGGGGATTGATCGCAATGTCTGTCTTCAAGATTGCCGCGGCGCAGGTGGCTTCCGTTCGTGGAGACATTGTTCGGAACATCGCCGCTCATGCGGCGGCAATCGAGGCCGCCGCGAAGCAGGAGGTCTCGGTCCTGGTCTTCCCGGAGCTTTCCTTGACTGGCTACGAACCCGACCTGGCGGCGGAATTGGCGATGACCGCGACGGACAGTCGATTGACTCCCTTGCTGATACTCGCCCGGCAACATCAAATCGAAATTGTGACGGGAGTGCCGCTGGACAATGGCACGTCAAAGCCGTTCCTGGGGGCGATCTTGGTCGGTCCTCAAGGCACCACGAGAACCTATTGCAAGATGCATCTGGGAGGCAGCGAACCAAACTATTTCACACCCGGTGACCTGCCATTGGCAGTTTCCGTGAATGGGCACACGACGGGGGTCGCCATTTGTGCGGACGCCTCGAAAACAACGCATCCGCAACACTACGCCGAGGCTGGTGCCAACATTTACGCTGCCGGAGTCTTTCTGACCGCCGAATGGTACGCGACCGATGCGCCACGGCTGGCGGGCTACGCGGTTCGCTACCGGATGCTGATCTTGATGGCGAATCACGCCGCCTCGCTCGGTACCTACACGTCAGTAGGGAAGAGTGCGGTGTGGGCTCCCGACGGTACTCTGCTCGCTCAAGCAGAGGGAGTGGAAAACGCTCTGGTGATCGCCACCAGCAACAACGCCCAGTGGCAGGGCGAGGTCATCAGGATTTGAATCGTGCGGATTTGGAGTTGTTCGGCCACCTTCGAGAACCGCCGTGGCGTGGACGGAAGCCATCGCCTGGATACCGCAAGCTCATGAAAAACCCGTGGCTCGAAATCCCGCTGGCAGACTACGAAGGGCACATGGCAATGCCGGAGGTGGCTCAGGCGACATTGCTCGGCGACATCTTCGAGCGAACTCTGCACGAGCACGTTCCCGTGTCGGTCGCGATCCTGGGATGCGCTGGCGGCAACGGTTTCGACCGCATTGATCCAAAGGTGACGACGCGCGTCATCGGCATCGACATCAATCCGGCCTACGTCGCGACCGCTCGTGCGCGATACCAACGGCGACTGCCCGGACTGGATTTGATCGTCGCCGATTTGCAGCAGGATGAGGTGAGTATCGCTCCGGTCGATCTCGTGTATGCCGCGTTGCTGTTTGAGTACGTCGCTGCCGACGCCGTGCTGGCTTCTGTTGTTCGCCTGCTGAAGTCTGGAGGCTTCCTCACGACTGTCGTGCAACTTCCCCACGCGGACGGCCCGACCGTGACACCGTCGCCGTTCACCAGTTTGCAGACGTTGACATCGTGCCTGCGATTGGTGTCGCCGGAATTCCTCCGGGAACGAGCCGCCGCTCATGACCTTACGGAAGTCGAGAGCGTGCGAGTCATTTCTCTCGGCGGCAAATCGTTCCAGGTGCAATCGTTCGTCGCGGCACCGCCCGCATGTCCGGAGTCGTCGGCGCTCACCTTTCGCGAGGGCAGGAGTTCCGACCTCGATCAACTGGCCGAGTGGAATCATCAATTGATCCGCGACGAAGGACACCGCCACCGAATGACCGTGCCGCAACTGGCCGAGCGTATGCGAGGCTGGTTGGAGCGGGATTACCGCGCCATGGTTTTTGAACTGGCGGGAACTCCGGTAGCCTACGCCCTCTTTCGCGAACAGCCCGATGAGATTTACCTCAGGCAGTTGTTCGTGGTGCCAGAACGTCGTCGCCAGGGAATCGGCCGACAGGCTGTTGCGTTGCTGAGAACAACGGTCTGGCCGGTCCACAAGCGGCTCACTGTTGAAGTCTTGACCGCCAACGCGGATGCCGTCGCCTTCTGGCGGACGGTGGGATACGTCGATTACTCGTTGATGCTGGAGATCCTTCCGCCAGGTTGAGGTTTCGATGACCAACACCCTCGAATTGCCATCGGTCGATCCGCAATGCCCGACGGCTGCGACATACACTCCCGGCCATGCGGAGAACGCCACCGAGTTCATGGCTCGTCGCACGATCGAATCGCACGGCGAGTTCTTCCTGCCGTATCTGACACCCGGCGTTTCGGTGCTCGACTGCGGCTGTGGGCCGGGTTCGATCACGCTCGGCATCGCCAACAGAATCGGCAACGGGCGCGTCGTTGGTGTCGACTTCGGAGAGTCTCCGCTTCAGCGTGCGATCGAAACCGCGAGGCAACGCGGCCTCCACAATGTCGTCTTCCAGCAGGCCGATTGCTACTCGTTGCCGTTTGAGGATGCGAGCTTTGATTGTGTTTTCAGCAACGCGTTGATGGAGCACCTGACCGATCCGGTTCGCGCGATGCGGGAACTGCTTCGCGTGCTCAAGCCTGGCGGAATGATCGGCGTCAGCGGTCCCGATTGGGCCGGCTTCGTCCTGGCACCTCCCTCGGATGCACTCACGGCGGCGGTGGCCGCGTACACAACCATGCAAACTCGAAACGGCGGCGATGTGAACGTGGGCCGCAAACTCGGCGAGCACCTCAAGTCGGCCGGATTTCTGAACTGCCAGATGTCGGCCAGATACGAGGTCTACCCGTCGCTGCCGCGCATTGGCGAATACCTCGCGATCCAACTCGAACGAGCCGGTCACTCTGCCTCGGCGGCCACCTTTCGCAGTTGGAGTCGGGAATCCGGCGGATTGTTTGCTCAGTGTTGGGTGTCATGCGTGGCCCAGGCACCCACGTCCACGGGAGTCGCGAAATGAGCAATGAAGCTATGAACGCGGTTCGCGGGCTCGGGCCGCCACATGTTTCAAGCCGGCCCGTTGAACTTCGGCATCGCGATCTGCCCGAAGCCGGCAGTCGAGTTGAAGTCGGAATTGGAACGGCTGCTGAGAGAAACTCAGAGCCGCTAACACAACCCGCACACAAATGGAGTTCACGCCGGTCGTCGTCGCGTACGAGTTTTTCCACTTCTGTTCTCGTGGTGAGCGCCACCAACGTTGGATCATTCTGCCATCGAGCAATACGACGAGTTGCTGGACCGTGCCAACATTGTGGCATTCGCATTCGAGATCGGATGGCAAACAACGGCAGCGGATGCAGGGCTTCTTTTGCGAAACTCCCGCTCGGCATACTGCACCAATTCCGGTGTCGACGGTTCGTCATACGCCCGGATCTCCATCGCATCATGTCGCCGAAAATGCCAGACACCCGCGTCGAATGTGGCGTAATACCGGCATGGCTCGCGATCGCGGCTTCCCGTGAAGTTCCATTCAACATGAAGTGATTGCATGGCCGAGTCTCCGAGTGTGTGAAGGGGCGGGATGGAACGGGTCGTTCGCAAGCCTCAGGCCAAACGGAAGTATTTTCTCTCTCACCACAAAAACAGCACGAAACAAGGCGATTTCGTGTTTGTGCCAGTCACGGAAGAGTCGCGGCTGAAGACATCGGCGGTTGAATTGTGGAATCCCTTCCGCAGAATGCGGAAGAGTTTCCCGACACCGACCATGACGGCTGAGGTGATGTCGGGGGCGAAGCCAGAATCGACGTGGCTTCGCACACGTTCTACTTCGGTTTCTCTGTTCTGCGCTCGAGTTGAATCTGCGCTCGAGTTGAACAACTCAGCGGACCCTCAATCCCGGGTTGGCCACTTTTCCATGCACGGTGTAGTGAGAGTTTCTTCCCTCGCTTCGGGAGAAATCTCCCGAATGCTTGGATGGTGAGGCTGACTTGAACCCCTCGATTCTGCATAAAACTACTCGTAGTACCTATTGCCTGGGATTCTTGGGCCGTTATCCCCACTGGCGCGAGACTTGCGGTTGTCAGCCGCGATCTTTCTGAGCGCTAACCGTTGAGTGTCATCCATTGATTCGATGAGGGAGACAGATGATGAGTACAGGAACCTTAGAGCCAGTCACATCACCATTGGGGACATTGGAGCCATCCCCGGTGGCGAGACAGCCGGTTTATGTGCAGATCGTGGCTGGCAAGTTGCAATGCTCTCAGGCTGGGAATCATGCGGCGGATGGCCGCGATTTGGTTCGGCAGTGCGTGCAGCAACTCGATCAGGAGATCTTCCCCGCCAAGCTATTCGTGCTCTGGGCGACAAACGAGTTTGCTCCGCATGTCGAGTTACTCAACGGAGTGCGTGAGGGACTGATCGCTCATGGGTTGGGACACGTGCCGCTGATCGGCACATCGGCGGCCGCAGTGTGCTTTGACCAGAAGGTGCATGAACACGGCGTGGTCTTGACCTGCATCGCCTCGCGGTGGGTCGAGGCACGAACTGGGATCGCGACCGACGTGCGTCGCGATCCCATCGACGCAGCCAATCGGCTCTTGTCGGAGCTTTGGCTGGATGACGAACGGGCCATCAACTCCAACATCAATGCGAACGGCAATCGCTATCTGATGATGTATGTGCCGGGTCATTCCGACGACCTCGATCCCGCAAAGTATTGCGGTCCAGAGATCGTCGAGCAAATCAATCGTCTGACCTATGGCCGCCTGCATGTGTTTGGGGGAATGTCATCGGCGGGCATGATTGCGGGTGATGGTTATCAATTTCGTGACTCACTGGTCTTGAAG